>NZ_BMBS01000094.1 GCF_014634805.1 Leuconostoc falkenbergense | reverse complement strand
GGCAGATTGTAAAATTTAAGTTGAACATTTAAGTGGACAGAAAAACCCATCAAGGTCTTTAATGGTGTTACCACAACATTCCATTAGAAAGAAGGACCTTAATGGGCACCACTATTTTATCATTCCAGAACCGTGTTGTCATTGAAACGCTTCATAATGAAGGACGTTCCTTGCGATACATCGCTAACTACTTAGGCTTTAGTAAGACCACCATCTTTAACGAACTTCACCGGCTAAATAGTGAGTATCAAGCTGAGCTAGCGCAAACTGACTTTGAACGAAAGGTTAGTCAACGGGGGCGGAAGTCTTCGCTCACTAAAAACCTTAAACACTTGGTCGAGGAAAAGATTCAAGTCCAGAAGTGGTCCCCTGAACAAGTTGCCCATGTGGTTGGGATTGCCTACAAGACGGTCTATAACTGGATTGATCAAGGCTGGCTTGATATACAGTTGCCTGATTTGCCTGATCATGGAATTCGTCGTCATCGTGCTAAAGAAAAGCGTGGTACGTTCAGTCACGGCCGCTCAATTGAGGAGCGTCCTCATAAAGTCGAAACTCGCCAGGAATTCGGCCACTTTGAAGCTGATACCGTACTTTCTGGCAAACGTAAAGGTCAAGCTGTAGCTACTTTTGTGGAGCGTAAGAGTCGCCTGACAATTGTTAAACGGCTCCATGGTCGCGACAGTCAGTCCATGACTCAAGCCGTACTTGAACTAGCTAGTCAACTTCAAGACAAGCTCAAGACGCTTACCGTGGATCATGGGAAAGAGTTCGCTAACTATCAGGCAATTGAACAGCTAACGGGTACTCAGGTTTACTTTGCCCATGCCTATTCACCGCACGAACGCGGTAGTAATGAGAACCGTAATCGAGTTTTGCGACGGTTTATTCCCAAGGGACAAGCCATTGAAGATCTGAGCGATCGCCAGCTGGTTCAAATCAATTGGTATCTGAATTCCCGACCACTTAAATGTCTTAACTGGCACACACCAATCGAGATCTTCTTGCTTAATCTACGTCACTAAATTCGTTCAAGTTATTTCTTGCAATCTGCC
>NZ_BMBS01000093.1 GCF_014634805.1 Leuconostoc falkenbergense | reverse complement strand
AAGTCAAATGAAGGCACTCATCAAAAGAAGAAATGTTTTGAATAAAAAATATGATACAACGCTACCCGAAGATATTCCTTTAGAGGTTAAATCAGAACTAGAGCTGATTGAAAATTTGTTAAATGAATTTGACATCAGTCAATCAACTTTTGATGAAAGACCAACAATGATTGGAATTAAAAATTCACGAGATGAAGAATGGTATTTTCAACAAATGAAGCATTGGATAGAAAGACACCCAAATGCTCTTAATGTGAAGTTTAGTCGAAGTAGTGTCTATAAGTTTGCTTTGCACTTCTTCGTAGAAAATATTGCCATTAATGCTAAAAATGCTCGTCTCAATTACTCGGAACTAGCCCAGAAGGTAAATGATGCCAACTCCACAAAAAGTGATTCAAAATTGACTGCGCAATTGGCAAATGTAGAGAATTTATTAGGTTTTCTTTTAACCATGCAGCAACGTCAACTTGAATATATTCCAGAAGGCATTAATTTAGAAAATGGTTTTGTTAAATATGCCATCAACCCCATTAATCCCACAGAGTTCCAACAATTTGGTACACCCACAGAACTCAATCCAAACAATGAATTGGCACAATCTTATGAAGAATATAAAAAAATTCGAAGTCGCGATAAGCAGCTGATCAAAAAATATCACCAAACAGGAGGACAACTCGATGACGATTAAAAAGCATAATAAAAGAAAAGCACAACTGACAAAGTATTTAGAACAACTTGATGAATTCAATTGGCACCATCCTACTCAGGTTAGTGAGATGGCTGACAGTCAACATGAACGCGATAATCGCACGTACTATTTGGCTCAGATAAGTTTAATTCTGTTTAATAACTATCAACAATCCTACATGCAAATTGCTCAAATGCTGAACATGTCTTCCAGAACAGCCCGCCGTTTGACAATTGATTATGAACAAGATTTTGATAGTTTAGAAGAGATTATGGAGGAATTGCAAAATGGCGAAGACTGGTGAAATTGCTGCATTTGCGTTGGGTGAAAAAAAGACGGCAATGGTCAATTTACCAGCACAATTCGTCACGTCTAGTACAGCAGATATGAAGGGACAAAAATACTCAGA
>NZ_BMBS01000092.1 GCF_014634805.1 Leuconostoc falkenbergense | reverse complement strand
AGTTGGATAGCGAAACCAAAGCAGGCGCAATGGTAGACATGCAAATACCTAACCTTGAAATGGCAATCGAGGAGTTAGGTATATGACACAATCACAGCGAGTAGCGGTTAATCATGCTTTGGAAAGTGTGATGAGTGCAAAGAGCCTTGTAGACCTAGCGAGATACCAAAAAGAGCCACAGAAACTCATTAGCATGTTGCTTAGAGTGACTAACCTTGATGAGATTGAGACACGGTTGCAGACACTCAAAGGCAGGGTGTAACTGTGGATAAGTGGGACTATATCAGACAATATCAACAAGCAGGCGCTTATGTATTTATGGCGTTACCTAATCAAAAGTACAATGCGGTTGAGGGTGGGTTTAATAATAGCTTTGCTGACGGGGATGAGTTAAGGCAGTGGATAACTCAACATCCAGAGTATCAAAATGGCAACGTTGGGATAGACCTATCAAAGAGTAATCTAGTTGTCGTTGATATTGATAAGCATGAGCAGAATGGTATGGCTAGTATTTTGGCATGGTTTAAAAGTCATAACGTCAACCCTGATACATTGCAAGATACCTATGTAGAACAAACACCAACAGGCGGACTACATGCGTTCTATCTCATCCCCAGCGGACAAGATAAACCAAAACATGTGATCAATGCGATTAAAGGTGTAGACGTTTTGAGCAATACAGCAGTGATGACAGCACCATCCACAATGACAGGCGGGCAATATCGACAAATTACACCTTTTGACAAAATTAAGCCCGTACCAACGTGGGTATATGACTTAGCAAATGGTTTGGGTACTGATAGACCTAGTCATACTTACAAGGCAAAATATAGCCTTGCAGACAGGTGGAAAATGACAATTAATGGCTTTGTGACAGGCGAACGAAATAATCAAGCTATGAGTTTAGCAGGTTATCTGTTTGCCATTGATGTCACACCACAAGATATTTATGACATTATGCAGTCAGTCAATGAACGGAGTAACGAACCATTACCCGATCATGAACTCAATACCGTATATATGAGTGCTAGAAGACGTGAGGAGAAAAAACGAGCAAGGATGAGTGAGTATGGCAGAGATTGACACAACAGCATTACCAACAAGGCAGACTATCCCTGATTGGTTAAACACAAATGATAACGGGGATGTGAAAGGCATTGACACTTTGAAATTGAGTGAAGCAATCATCAAAGATAGCCCCGTCATTGGTGTACCTTTCAATGGGAGCATTAGATACTACAAATACAATGGCATATCATGGGAAAACCTAACCGAGAAATCAGCAAGGGCTTATATTGAACGTGAAGCATTAGAAAAGTTGAAACGATACCATGCTTACAATGTGAAGCGCATGCAAGACGTGAGCAAGACAACACTTATTCAAACGATTAGTGA
>NZ_BMBS01000091.1 GCF_014634805.1 Leuconostoc falkenbergense | reverse complement strand
GGTATGAAGTCGAAGACACCACTTAAATTAGTGAATGGTAAGCTATTGGCAACCGAAGCTCGTAGTAATGGTCGGTCTGCTATTGTACAAGGTATTCAAGGTTCTTTGTTACCACTATCTGATCCTGCCACTGATGAATTTAGTGAAGATGATTATGATATGGTCTTTGTGACTGGTAAAGATAATAAGCCAGTTGGTCGTGTTCGTTCCAAAGATGCCTTTGATAGTCATGATTTAGAATTGTTTGATACTGAAGCCATTTTGAAACGTGATTATCGTGGTCAATTGCAACGTGATGAAGACACTGGCGAAACAACTATCACAGGGTATAGTCTTGACTTCACTCAAACTAAAAAGGGTGATGATGAAATTGGTCATCTTATCCGTATTATTTTGTCAAAAAATGAATTTGAGCGTTTGCGCCCTAATTTGAAAGCCTATGGTAAGTATGTGCCACAAGGTTTGAAGTTAGCCTTTGTTGGTAATGAGACAACCAATTGGACGATTTACGCTGATACGCTTGTACCTTTGGAAGAAAAAGTGACTGAAAAGTCAGCACAAAATCAAAGCAAGGCAACGACTAATCAAACCGACAAAGCCAAAGGTTAATAGCTCAATAATATTGTAGAAAGGTTAAAGGCTGATTAAAAATTGGTTTTTTTTTGGTTGTTACAATGGCACAGAAAATGATTTATTTTAGCTTTATGTTTGGGGTTTGGCTCATTTATGTTGGGTCTATGTTTCCAATATTTTTACTCTTTATGAGTTTGGGTCAATCTCTACATGTCGCTATGATAGTTGCCAGTGTTTTGACCTTTTTATTTATTATCGTTCAAAGAATTTTTAGAGGTTTACACTTAATCAATCAATCACAAAAGAATATTTGAGAGAAAGGATAGGGGTTATTTAATAAGTAGCCTTTTTTATTTAACAATTATGCAAAATTCGAAAAAGTATAAATTATACAAATCTGGTAAGCTCTGGGTTGTCGGGGCGGTTGCAGTAGCTGGTGTTGCTGTGAGTTCTAATGTAACACATGTCAGTGCTGATACTGTTTCAAACGCTGATGCACAAGCTGTTCAAACGACTGATGCCACGCAAAATGACAAGCAAGTTCAATTAACTGCTTCATCAACTGATACGGCTACGGACAAGGCGACAACTGATGATGCCACTAAAACTGCAACTGTTTCATCAACTGCTGAAAAAAGCACAGTGCCAACAACGGCTGGTTCAAATGTGACACAAGACCAAGCAAAAGATGCGGTCGATAAGGCACAAGATACAGTCAAAGATGATGCTAAAACTGCATCCGATAGTGGTGTTGATGTGACAACTGGTCAGACAACTGATGTCACAATCAATGATGACAATGCTTTATCAAAAACAAATGAAGTGTTATCTGACTTGAATAAGCAAGACCAAGCGGTTAAAGACGCTACGGCAAAGCAACAAGCTAATGATCAAGCTTATGAC
>NZ_BMBS01000090.1 GCF_014634805.1 Leuconostoc falkenbergense | reverse complement strand
TCCTTATATTATTATTCGTAGGTAGCTCCTACATGCTCTGAGTATAAAATTTATACTTAGATGGATGATGCGCCGTGAATTAGTTTTTATTTTCCAACAGCACCTTTACCATCGGTGACTGGTTCAGAAAGGCTCTAATCACGGTTTTTTGTCGTATTGGTAATAAGTTTGATACGGCTTGGTTCTGCTTTGAATTTTGACTGTTTATTTCGCGTAAGGTTACATTGGCAATTAGCCCGTGTTTATCATGTCGCATCATCGATTACTTTATTCCCTAGGAGGATTCTTTTATGCTTTTCGTTGGTATTGATGTCGCTAAATCACATCATGATGTCGCTGTTCTTGACGACAATGGTCTGGTTGTCTTACGGCATCTCCGTATTCTTAATAGTCGTCAAGGTTTTGCAACACTGCACCAATCTTTGATTCAGTTATCAGCCGATACTAACGATGATATCCGCATCGCAATGGAAGCCACTGGCCATTACCATTTGAATTTGCTCTTATTCCTGCAAGCCAATGCTTATCCCACTTTCGCTTATAATCCATTTTTGATTAAAGAATTTGCTAGAACATTGACTCTTCGTAAGACAAAAACGGATAAAGCTGATGCACTAACAATTGCTAAAAAGTTAGCTACTGATTTATCATCGGATCGTTTTAAGCCCAATTTCAACATGCAAGAACTCAAGTTTTTAACGCATCATCGCAATCGGTTAACTGATAGTCGTTCTAAGCTCAAGACGCAATACATTCGTCTACTCGATATCTTGTTCCCTGAACTAGCTTGTTTCATTGGCAAAACAAATTTACACTATCAGTATGTCTATGATTTGTTAACAAAATATCCTTCACCTGCTAAATTGAGTCGCGCTCATACTAATGCGCTTGTTAAGCTATTGCATAATCATGGCAATCGACTTGATATGGCTCAGCAACTTAAAGTTCTAGCCAAACAATCTATTGGGTTGTCCTCACCAGCTAACGCGTTAGAACTTGTTCAGACCATATCCGTGATTCGTTTATATGATGAACAAATCAATGCCATCGACCAAGAGATTGCACAAATAATGAACAGCTTAGACGAAGCAGCTATTGTCACTTCCATTACTGGTATTTCTAATCGTTTGGGTAGCGTTATTCTAGCCGAAATCAATCACATTAATAATTTTCAGTCACCTGATCAGCTATTAGCTTTTGCCGGCTTAGAACCTTCTGTTTATCAATCTGGCCAGATGAATGCCACGGGTAAAATAGTTAAACGTGGTTCGACATCATTGCGTTGGGCGTTGTGCCAAGCAGCTGAATATGCTTCTCATTGGTCGCCGACTTTACGTCAATACCGTCAAAAGAAACTTGACGAGGGCAAGCACTATTATGTTGTCATGACTCATGTCGCTAAAAAACTGGTGCGTATCATCTATTACCTGTTAAAACATCATCAATACTATGACGAATCTAAGCTCATATAACTCATAATTTCACCTCTTAATTAACAAACCATGGGAACGTTTTAAAATAGTAATTTAAAACGTTTATTTGTCGTTCAACCAAATTATTATTCTACATTTAGTTGTTTTT
>NZ_BMBS01000089.1 GCF_014634805.1 Leuconostoc falkenbergense | reverse complement strand
TTTTTCTACCAGAAGTCAAGTGTTTCAAGGCATTTAGCTTCTTTTTATGATGCTGCAATTGGTCATCAAGCACTACTAAAATAAACCGATGTCTTCACATTGGTTTTGCAAAATGTTAGGCTTATAAATGTACAATTCTAGCGCTTTGACGCTGTATCGTAATCGTACAATTGGTTATTCAAAACCAGATAGTGCATGGTTCGTAAGAGACGTGACATCGCACCAATAGCAATTTTCTTTGTTCCCTTTGACATTGAAGATTGCTTTTTCTTTTGATACCAATCATTGATATGATTTTGATGACCATAAGTTGCCGTACTAGCAATGTTACTAATGGCTTTGAATAGCACTTTTCTGGCGATTGTATTACCTCGCTTTGTGATGAACCCAGAACTTTTATAATCACCTGAATCATTAAATCGTAAGTCAATCCCGACAAAGGCATTCAATTTGTTACTAGTCGCAAAACGATGCAAATCACCTAATTCAGCGATTAGAGAAACCACTGTTTTGTCCGAAAATCCTGGTATACTCTGATAAATGTCATATTCAGGTAAATCTTTGGCCTGATCAACCATAGTCGCTAAGACATTGGCCTTGCTTTGAGATAACGCAATTAAGCGCTGCGCATAATAACGCACCTCGGTGACATTATACGAAGCAACGGCAACAGCAGGCGCTGATAGGATGCCAAGCGCCACTAGTTTATCAACGAGTCGTGTTAAACGCGCAACACCGATTTGACGACTGACGCTGCTTTGAATCGTATCGGATAACGTTTGTCGTGAATGCTTAGCCATTGTGGCATGAGGGATTAACGACACAATCTCCCAATATTGTTGGCTATCGGTAGTTGAAAACAAAGTTTCAATTTCTGGGAAAGTCAATTGAAGCAAACGATGTAGCCGATTTTTAGCGGACACAATATCGTGGTTTAACTGTTGGTAAAAACGACTCATATCTTGTAGTTCAATATAAATCGGATTCTGGACGTAACTTTTAGCACGCTTTAAAATGAATTGCGTTTCCGCCAAATGCTTGGCATCGTTAAGATCATTTTTGTTAGGACGTAATTGATCCAATTGCTTTTTAGCGGTCAAAGGATTCAGGCAAGTATAAGGATAATTGTGGGCCTCTAAGAAAGTTTTTAAACGTCTCGAATAAACGCCTGTCGCCTCAAACACGATATCTGGGAACGTATTAAACTGCATAATGACCGTATTTAACTGATTGAACCCAAAGACATCATGGGTGATCTTAAAATTCTGTACAACCTTACCATCAACAGCGACGGCAACTTGACTGGTTGCCTTCGAAACATCAATACCAATAACAGCGTGCATGAGTGCACCTCCAAAGAATAATTGATTGAAACAGTCACTGGCAGCCATCACCATCTAATTTTCTATACTCGACGTCTAGCGTCTAACTTACTAAGAACAAATTGTGTGGTAACGCCAGTGAAACGGCCACTTTTATTCACGACATCCAGTGCCAAAAAACTCCGCGACCTATGCTTCACAACCTATTTTAGAATAAATCAAAAATAGGTGAAGACTATCTCCGCCGAGATTAATCTTCACCTTTAATGTTAGTAAGTTTTATT
>NZ_BMBS01000088.1 GCF_014634805.1 Leuconostoc falkenbergense | reverse complement strand
TGCCAATGGTGACGGTTCAGAAACAATCACAGTTTCATCAATTGAGCTGTATTCGTACACTTATACGAACTATTATCAAAACTCGGCTGTTAACCAAAACATTAACTTTCATGTTTATGATTTGAACGGTAAGGAATTGTTCTCTGTTTATCATAACGGAAATACAACCTTTACCAAGAACATCAATACCACGACTGCGATTAACAAGACGTTCACATTAGCACCTAATGCGACAAGTTCGGCTATTCAATTCTTGACAGTTGATGATAACTGGATTTGGAATACACATGGTCAAGTGGAATGGCAAATTAAAAATACTAATGTGACACCAAAGTCACCAACGTATGAACAAAAGCCAACGGCATTAGTTGCGCCAAAGGCAAGTGTTCATAAGATTATAGTAGCCGATATGCCAACGGCTGATAAGCCACAGGTACAACAAGTTGAGGTGCATTATTACAACATTAAGAAGACACCTAAGGTTGAAAAAACAGTAACGACTTCAACACCAGCCACACCAAAGGTAGTTGAGACGGCAAGTATTTTGCCAACAACACATGCTAATGAAAATCAGGGTGGTGCGTTGTTAAGTGCAATGGCTGGGTTAGCAAGTCTTGGTTTGGCTTTTGGTATTTCTAAAAAAGGTAAAAAGCAAAACTAATTAAAAAAAAGATCTCGTGACGTTATCACATAATATAACCAAATGGGGTGTGAAGCCCAATCAATAAAATTGTTAGGAGACAATAAACATGTTGCAAAAACAACTTTTAATTGCAGGGTCTGTGTTAGGGGCTTTAGCATTAGGTCATCAAGCAGTTAGTGCTGATACTGTACCAACCACAACTGATACTAGTACAGCACAATCAGTACAAGCAACAACTAAGGCGTTGCCACAAGTTAAGGCAGTTGTATTAAGTGCTACGACTGATGTTGTGAGTGATGCCAGTTCAACCGTAGATGACGGAACGACCATTGACAATGGTGGCTCATCAACCGATGACGGTACCACAGTAGATAACGGAGGTAGTTCTTCATCATCTGATAATGGCGGTTCAAGTTCATCAAGTGAAAATGGTGGCGGTGGTTCATCATCAAGTAATAACGGTAGCGGTTCTTCATCAACCGATGACGGTACAACCGTAGATAATGGTGGTAGTTCTTCATCATCTGGTAATGGCAGTTCAAACTCATCAAGTGATAACGGTAGTAGTTCTTCATCTGATAATGGCGGTTCAAACTCATCAAGTGATAACAGTAGTAGTTCTTCATCATCTGATAATGGTGGTTCAAGCTCATCAAGTGATAACAATGGTTCATCATCAAATGGTGGCGGTACGGATAGTTCAACGGCTGGTGGTAATGGGTCATCAAGCGATAATAACACTGTTCCACTTACACCAACAACGCCTGACACAAACAATCAAGGCGAAGTCAACCATGTTAAGCCAGTTGAAGTAACACCTGATAATTCAGGAAATGTTGTTTCAGTGCCAACACAAGTTGCTAGTGTACCTAGTGTTGCTCGTGCAGTTGAAGCTTATAATCAAGCACTAACTGCTAATGACAAAGATGCGACAAAAGCACCAGTTGTTGAAGCAAAGCAAAAACTTGATGATGCCGTGGCTAAAGCATTGCCATTAACACATGCCACAGAAAAGTCATCTATGGGTGGTAATGGCATTTTGGCATTGGCAATGTCTGGTTTAGT
>NZ_BMBS01000087.1 GCF_014634805.1 Leuconostoc falkenbergense | reverse complement strand
TATTTAGACATAGAAAAACCCAATAACTTTCTGGACATTTTTTTATTTTGTCCAAGTTATTGGGTTCACTTCAAATGTCGCTGACTTTTTTATTATTAACTTCTAACTAACAGGTGAATATGTTTTATTAAATTATATCTTGTAAAGATATTTGATTGCTATCTTTAATCACCAACTCTACCAATACTGACAGACCAAGACGCGTTTGTGTTGTTAACCTCAATTGCCGTTGTATATTTGACTGAAGCCATCTTTCAATGCTGTATTTTGCGTTTCTGTAAAATATAGATCCTCACCGTTTGTTGTTTGTGAAACATACACTTTTGGTTGCTTTTCTTGCGCTATAAACAAGTAAAGGATTCTGTTGTAGCCATTTGATGATGTTTGGCCGACCGCAACAGCGAGCACTTGATTTTTAGCGCTGCTATTAGCATTTGGTGACCACTCAACTGTTGTGTTTTGATTGTCAAACTTGATGTGACCACTGAGTCTACCGTTTTCTAATGCAGTTGGAAATGAAATGCCATAATAATCAGGCTTTTGGCCATCATAGGTGCCTGAATAGGTTTGGTTCATTTCTGTTTGCCATTGGCTCATGAAAGCACTTAATTGCTTATTTTTAGTAGTATTCCAAGCGCTTTTTAATTTCACATCACTGCTGCTCGAAGATTGACTTGAGCTGCTGGTACTGGATGATTTAACAGATGATGAACTAATCGAAGAATGGCTAGTTTTTTTGCTAACAGTTGTTTGATTTTTGGTTGTTCTATTGCGTGAACTAGCGCCATATATAATTGTGGCTAGAATGACTGCAATAATGACTAATATGATGATCGGCCAACGGGTCGATCTGGGTGCGTGTTTTCCTCTCATACAATTCTCCCTTGAAATGACTGTTCTTCATCTAATATTATACCAAATGTCAATATTTTGCGTTTGGTTCCCGAACTAAGTAATCAAAAGGCGCTCTGAACGAAACATTGAGTCACCATCATACCTGTAAAGGGGGTGGTTACGAAAAATAAAGAATGTTTCTCTACGTTTTAGCGCCTGTTTATTTTTATTTTAAACTTGCTTATATGAACTACAATTTTGTGTTTGCATTTTAGTACAAACGCGAAAAAATTTTTAGCTTTTGTATTACTGGTAATTTTAATTAGAATTTTACTTTTACAGTATGAATAAAAAATTAGTTATTTAATATTATGACAATAGATTAACCTTTCTTTTAGTTCTAGAACCATGGTTAATTATCCATGTGCATGCTTTCGTAACATTTTCATCTTTCCAAGAATCAATTATCTCTTCAAATAGTTCGGGGGATTCCTTGTATAAATCGTTTAAATTACTTGCAACACTTTTTTGAATGGTTTTATCTGTGTCATCTTTGAGATTAGTCAATATTTGTTTATAAGTATCAAACCACTCCAAAGCTATATACATTTTTTTTGCCCAAGGTAAACGTATTCGTAAACATTCACTAGCACATCTACGTATTCGTTTATTATCATCAAGGCTCCATTCTAACAATAAATCCATTGATCTTTGTGGAAAGGATTCTATAATCGGACGCATACAGTATTCACCAGTGAATCTTTTGGTTAGTTCTTTGCTAAATGTTGTACTAACTTCAAAGTTGTTGTAGCCATAAAGCTCTACATTGCTCGTATACTGAAAATCCGGACCGCTTTATTTCTAGGGCATAATCCGAGATAATCAAGTATAGGAGTTTTTTT
>NZ_BMBS01000086.1 GCF_014634805.1 Leuconostoc falkenbergense | reverse complement strand
CCTCGTATAGTAAGTTTAAAGACTTACATTATTTTTTATTTTTATGACTGTTTTCTCTTCACTAATTGAACACCGTATGATAGTCTCTAATTGTCATTGGCTTTGGTCAACTGGTATTGGTTTGATCCCCCTGTAGTTTAACTACTTTAAAAGACTGCCGCCCTGACAATCACTGCAATCGCCAACCACATGCTGTATCGATTATGCTGGCCACTGATATTGAGTAGTATCAGTTGTAGCTTGGACAGCCTAACCTGTGAATACTTATACGCGAGGAAGCGATATGTGATTGTAATTAGGGATTATCACGCGGTGTCCAATCTAAGACCAGACAATCTAATGGAAAGGAGGCCAATGAAATGATGAAATTATTTGTCGGTATTGATGTTAGCTCTAAAAAGCTTGAAGTGTCTATGTTAACTTCAGATATTTCTGCTAAACCGTTGTTCCAAGGTACTTTTGAAAATGACCTTAACGGTGCGACCGAAGTGAAAAAATTAATTCTTAAGCTTAATCTGTCTCAACAATTTGAGAAGATTGTGATTGGGATGGAAGCTACTTCGATTTACAGCTTCCACCCAGCTTATTTCTTTGAAAACGATGATGACTTAGCCCAGTTTAATACTCAGGCCGTCATCATTAATCCTCGCGATACTAAGAAGTATAAAGACATTTTTGAAATTCAAAAAAATGATTCAATTGATGCCTACTATATCGCTGACTTTTTACGTCTGGAACGCTATTCAACTAGTCTGGTGCGCCAAGAAAAATATGTTGCATTACAACGGTTGACGCGTTCGCGTTTTGAACTTGTTAAGAGTTTGTCACGTTCTAAACAGCATTTTCTTGAAAATTTGTATTATAAACTCAACAAGTTAGTTGTGAATGACGATCTCAATACTTCTGTATTTGGCGCTACCATGCTGGACTTACTAACTGAAGATTTCACGACCGACGATATCTCAGTTATGCCAATTGAAGAACTCGCAGACTATCTCAACTCTAAAGGTAAGGGCCGATTTGCTAATCCTAGCGCACTAGCCAAGACCATCCAAAAAGCTATTCGTGGCTCTTATCGTTTGGATAAAACGATTCAAACTTCAATTGACGTTGTTCTATCAGTCTATCTTAACGAAATTCGTTTATTTCAAAAACAAATCAAATTACTAGAAAAATCAATTGATGATCTTTTGAAGACATTTGATGAGGCACAAATCCTGCAATCTATTCCTGGCATTGGCCCAGTGTATTCAGCTGGTATATTGGCTGAAATTGGCCAAATTAAACGATTTGAAAATCAATCTCAACTAGCAAAGTATGCTGGACTCGCTTGGAAAAAATATCAATCTGGATCATTTAATGGTGACAATACGCCTATGATACATTCTGGAGACACTTACTTACGTTATTACTTAATTGAAGCTGCCAATTCTGTAAGACGTTATGATCCTGTCTTTGCGCGTTATTACCATCAAAAAGCTAATGAAGCCAAACATTCTCCACACAAACGAGCTGTCTCACTTACCGCACGAAAATTAGTTAGGGTGATTGATGTCCTACTCCGCAATCACCAAATTTATCAAAAGGAGAAAGTGGTATAGGCTATTAACTGCAACTTAACAAAGTTTAAATTCAGCTTATCATCAAATTTTATCGATGCATAAGCTTATTAAAATAGCGCTTCTTTAAGATATTTCACCTCCTTTAATTCAACCGTGATTTTAATTTCCACTTGACTTAT
>NZ_BMBS01000085.1 GCF_014634805.1 Leuconostoc falkenbergense | reverse complement strand
TGTAAATGTTGCTGGTATCATTCAAAAAGTCATTTGCTTTGGCTTTGTCTGCGTTCAAACGACTAACCACGTAATCGAAGTGTTCCGCAGGTAAATCAGCTTTGACATCACTCATTTCAAAAGCACTTGGTGCCAAGTTGACACGATCAATTAACTTTTGTGTAGGATCACTTTCAGCCATGATTCCCTCTGAGTTGTCTTGAGGCGGAACAACAGCTTGAACAATTGGCTTCGCTGTTTCAGCTGTTGATGGTTGCTTTGGCTGTTCAACTATCTTAGGAATATCAGGTACATTCTTTACGACCTTTTCTTGTGATTGGTCACTATTTTCATTTTCAACAGCTTGAACCACTGGTGGCTTGACTTCAATCGTTGTGCGTTGGAACTTATTAGCCTCAACTGTTAGGACTTCACCAGTTTCACGCGCCTGTCTAAACTGTTCCTCAGAAGGTAAATCTGGCAAATCATCTGATGACAGACTACCATCTGTAAGCACGGCATCCATCAGCGGTTGTAGGGCTTCAACAATAATGTCATAAGTCATATCTTCATCTTGACGAATTTCTGTGTCATTAAAAATATGATCAGCGGTGCTAACAACAATGTTTTCAAAGCCTGCTGTTAGTGTCGCTCTTTCCCAACTTAATCCTGTTGGCTCAGCACGACCTTTTTCATTGGTGATAAAGTAGACGACATTGCCTAAACGAACATCATGATCACCTGCCCGCACCACATCATTGACTAAACCAGCAGCGAATTGTTGTAGCCCTGACAGTGATACATTCGGCCAGCTTTCACTTACCCCACTTTTTTCTGCCAGGTCTTTAATCACCTCATCATTGAGATCAATTTCAGTTTGTTCAACGCGGGCAAAAAATGGATCACCGATACTAGTTTGTTTTTTCCTTCCAAACATCTCTCACCCCCTGCTTAGAATGGCCAGTTGATGACGTTTCCGCCACCAGCAGTTGTGGCAGTTTGCCAAATCCATGTTAGCAATAGGCCAGTTAAGGCACCACCCCCAATACCGAACATGGCGTGCATTAGCTTGCTGTTACTCTTTTGCGCCATCTGTTCATTACCAGTTGCACGCATGATGAAACCAATCAATAAGCAAATAGCGCCAACAACGATCAACACAATATAAAGAATTGTGATGACCTTTGAACCACTTGTTTTGGCAGCATCACCAATGTCCGCTGAGGCAACAGTCGGTAGCCACATTGGTAATGAAGCAACCAATCCCACGAATGTTTGTTGTAAGCGTAAAACCGGACGACGCTCCCATAGAAACTTGTTATGTGCATTTGACTTTTTCATTCAAAAAGTCCTCCTTTTTCTTTGTTGTGTTATCAACACACGCACAGAATAACAAGAATCAAAAAATTGTCATAAAGGTAAATGGTTTTTCCTGAGGCAAATAAAAAAGCCCATCCAATTGGACGGGTATACTTAATTTATAAAATCTAATCCACTTTATTGCCTTCTGAGTACTAAAATGGTGTGTTAACAAAGTGAAATACATAAGTTTTCTAATCATTCAAGCCAAATAATTTAAAAGTTTTTTGCACTAATAATTGCTCTTATACCAAAAAATGGACTTTTTTAGTATAAGAGCATATTGAAGGTATTTGATTATTTTACATTACCACTTTTGCCCACTGTGGTCAGTTATTATGTCCACAAATATTTGAGGAAGTTCATTGGTGCCTTCCAAAGAGTTGCCCTTATAGATGCCATAAACTGTTAGGTTATCTCCTTCAACAATTGGTTGATTCAGTGTATTTAAAATAATTAGTATTTGGTAGATTGTAAAATTAAACCGAACACTTGAATAAAAAAGCCGCAGCGCCTTTAATGGTAATTGTCTAAAACAA
>NZ_BMBS01000084.1 GCF_014634805.1 Leuconostoc falkenbergense | reverse complement strand
TCCACGAGATTATCGTTTTCAAACCATTCACTAATGACTTGCTCGGCTCTATCAGCATGTAATTCTAATTCCACACGGTTTTTAATTGAAGTTTCTAGCCCTTTTTGTTCTTGTTCCTTTTGCTTATCGTAAATACGAATAACAAAAGGCGACTTGCCAAAGTTTGCCGTCCAGCCGTCTTGATTATTACCATGAATTGCAAATGACCTTGACTTACTCCAAAATCTGTTTTGCTGGGTTGCTTCAATAATTTCGTCCATATCTAACAAACCCCAATTATCATTGATTGCAATATCCAATCTTGAAATGGTGCCTTTAAAGCGTTTTGCCCGAACAAAAAACTTTTTCCAAGTAAGCCCTTGTTCCAACAATGCTTTTTCAAACAAACGTGTGCCTTGTCCTGTAAGATACATTGTTGTGCCAGTCTTTTGTTCATCTTGACCATGTTCATCAGTCGTGGGTTCAAAGTCCTGTACATAGATATTTTTTTCGCCAGCAAACGCAAATTCTCGTGTGTAAAAGTTTTGTGTCGTTGATCGCTCCAAAAATAATTCTGGTTTTAAGTGCATCACATCATTGATAACTTGTTCGCCAGTCATATCAGAAAATGTTATATTGACCCAATCAAATTGTAAATCAAGTGCATTCTTTAAATCGGGAAAAGCTGTATACATTTTTTCAACAAATTCATCTGTAATTGGCTTACTACCTATTTCAATATAGCTTAATAATGAACCCGACACACCAATTTTTTCAGCAAATTCTGTCTGTTTCAAATTCAGCATATTTCTAATAGTCTTAATATGTGAGCCTTGCAATTTCGGTGCTTTAATAAAATCTTCCATTGCGTTATCTTCCTTTTCATCATTTTTCACTAATTTTAATAATTGATACTTACCAACGTTTTTCAAACTTTCTAAACAAGTAAACAGTTTTCGATAATTATTATCATCAGCTTGTATGGCATCAATTGAAATTGCTGTGTAACCATTTAATTCATCTCCTTTGATTATGCCTAGTTCAATAAAATCGCCTAGTTTTAAATTATTAGATAGTTGATTGCCGTTGACTTTAACTGTTTTCACAGTTTGCAATTCGCCATGTAAACTCAAACCAACCTTAATCAGCGGTGTATTCGTATAAGCTAAACCATGTTGTGTTGTCCCTAAAAAAGTAGCGCTATAAAATTGATTAGTTTCTGCTAAGACTGTCATAGCTATTCCTTTCAAATTTTCAACAAACAATAGTCAAATTTCACAATTTTTTTTGACAAGTTTTTATATTTTCAAAACACCGTCATATCAGCCATTCTCGATACTTTTGGGGGTATTTATCGTAGCGACTTCTGCCCTTTAACCCCCCTGTTACCCCCCTGTTAGTAAGAGGGGGTTTTAGAAATTTAAGTAACCTTTCCGCCAGCGCAAGTGCCAGTCGTGCGACCAAAAGGTATTTTGGTCTTAACCACGACCACGCACCCTGCCCTTTAACGCTACGCTAGGGCGAGGGCGTGGCATGGCTCGCAAGGGCTTGCTCGCCACCCTGTCGGAACGGTCACTTTATGTACTAAAAAGCCCACTAATGGTTTTATACATCAGCAAGCTCTTTACTACCCCTACAATTGATTAACGCTTGATATGCGATAATTGCTCATTCAACTGCATCAAATCTTTACTACGATTGATAGCATGTGTTTTGGTAGAACGATAATTACCGATCATAAAGCCGATATTTTTACGAATTTGCACGATATATGGTGGCAACATTGGGTTGATCGTTTCCAACTCGCCACTATCCAATACTTTTTTCAATTCATTGTTAAGCTCTTCTAGGTGTTCAAGGTCACCAAGTTTTTCAATTGTCTTTAAATCAGTGATAGATTGTTCCGACAAAGATTGAATTTTTTTAACATGGTAGATTGCAAGAATTAACCGAACACTGCAAACTGCTGAAAAACCTTTCGTGGTGATTGCCAGTTGAGTGTTTT
>NZ_BMBS01000083.1 GCF_014634805.1 Leuconostoc falkenbergense | reverse complement strand
TGCCAATCAAAAAATAAAAGTTGCCTAATCAGTTCAGCCCTAGATAAAAAACATTCCGAATTATTGACTTATGAGCAGTTTATCTGCCTAATCCGATATTCTTTATCCTTTTCCTTGATATAGTTCAAAATATACTCATAATCAACTATTTTCCCCGGAATTATAGTTAGATCACCTTCTGCCTCCCATTTACGATACGTGGGTTGTCTATCAACGTCTTTATCATATTTAGACTGTGGTACAAAAGAATGCGACATTAAATATATTCTGCCGTCTGGTAATGGAAATTCCAATGTTACCGCCGTGAAGTCTTCTGTTTCTGATAAATCAAACCCAGCAACAGGACGTATCAACTTCAATTCATCTAAATCTATGTGGTTTTCTGCATTCGATAGAATTGTTTCATTATCCAAAAAGCTCAATTCGCTA
The DNA here is from genome assembly GCF_014634805.1 of Leuconostoc falkenbergense. GTDB lineage: Bacteria > Bacillota > Bacilli > Lactobacillales > Lactobacillaceae > Leuconostoc > Leuconostoc falkenbergense. The sequence goes on along the minus strand of NZ_BMBS01000083.1, from coordinate 1,588 downwards.
GATTCACTGAAAATATTAAACACCTTAGTGATCCAATCCAATTTTTCTCCCGGAACTCTACGAGAGCTTTTCCAACTGCTCAACATATTAAGTCCTTGCATCATTGGGAAGTTAGGATTGGCTTTTATCCATAATTCTGGATCATCAATTTCATCTTCACTATCCATTGCTGCTAGATAATAAAATGTACGTTCGTTTTCGTTATTGTCATAATGAGACAGAACACCACGAGCGGTGGCTATCATTTCAACCAATGGTCCATTCAATTCATATCCAGCTGTGGTAATGTAAATTGTCATTGGTTGTGAACGCATACCCATTGAGTTTCGCATAACGTTTATCAATGAATAATCTTTATATTCATGAATTTCATCAAACACAGCCATGTGGGTATTGTAACCATCTTTTCCTGATTTTTCAGCAGACAGTGCTTTTATAACAGAATTTGATTTTGGATATTCTATTTCTGTTTTCTTGGTTACAAATCTATCACTTAAAAACGGACTTGCTTTAATCATTTTTCCAGTTTCTTCAAACAGCAATCTTGATTGATCTGCTCGGTTGGCTAGTGCATATATTTGCGCACCTTTTTCGTTATCAAAACCAGCCATATATGAAGCTAATCCTGAAATCAGGGTCGTTTTCATTGTTATTAACCACAAGTTTTTTACCTTGCGCTCTGGAGGTCGCCCTCATTTTCATCAACGTGTCAATTCACGTTCAGCTTAGCATACATTTTCAATTTAATTAAAAATTGCTGGATCCTCTTGGCGAGATTATATTTATTCACTCGATATGCGTTACACTGTTTGTTAGCCTTTCGCAATCTAACAACTTAGCTCGGTATCTTCTCAATTTTATAACCTATTAATCTTTTATATCTATTCGGACTGCCGACTACACTTTTGTAAGGCAAGCCGCTTTTGATCAACTTTCTCGCTAATGCTGACCCTATTCCGGCTTTTTCTTCAAGCTCTCTAAATCCATAAAACATTTCGCTGGTTCCGTCAGTTGATATTACTTTAATTTTTGTTGCGCCAACATGATTTTTACCTGTTTTTTTAGACATGGCTTCTTTGTGCTTTTCTGACTGTCGCTTGCCTAGCATACCTTTTGGATGGTTGTGAGTAACACCCCACTTTACTTTTCCATTTGTCATTGGGTTGTTTTCTTTTTTCAAAGACCAAGACCGATGACTAGCTATTTGGAACTCGGTTTGATGTTTACCAAGCATTCCCCTTGGATGAACTTTGTAAATAACACCGCCACCACCACCTTTAGAAACATTATACCCAAACCTACTATCGGTTGCCTTATATTGAGCTATGGTTTTTATTTCTCGTTCTATCGCTTCTTCAAAAGTTAATCCGCTTTCTAAGATGATATGTTCAAAGTTATCAAAACCATATTTTTTTATAGCGTTCCAAAATGGTCTATTAGGATTCTCTTTCCCTTTGGGCCTGTAGTATATGCCATTGAAAGACCATCTTTTTGCCGGGTCTTTCGTTATTCATATGGTAGATTGCAAGAATTAACCGAACACTGCAAACTGCTGAAAAACCTTTCGTGGTGATTGCCAGTTGAGTGT
>NZ_BMBS01000082.1 GCF_014634805.1 Leuconostoc falkenbergense | reverse complement strand
GTTTTAGACAATTACCATTAAAGGCGCTGCGGCTTTTTTATTCAAGTGTTCGGTTTAATTTTACAATCTACCTTATTTTAAAAAATATTGCATGTTTATTCTTGTATAGGCTACCTAAAAACTTCTTGATAGTATATAATAAAACCTATTGTTATTACATATTGAGGAGAACATGATGAGAGATATAATGGTTTTATGTAAAGTCTATATGATTAATATAATGAGTAATAAGTTTGCTTTTGTGTATAATTTGTTACTTCCGATTATTTACTTTATTTATAACAATGTAAATCTCTCTTCTGCCACAAATCATTTTAATACTACCACAGCTGAAGTACTTGGAAATTTTTGGGCTTACATCATATCTGTGACTATACTCAACAATGTTGTTGTGTCCTTAATTGTTCAACGAGAACAAGGGTTTTATAAACAAATGTTGTTTGTGGTAGGATCTAAAATAAAAATTGTTACTGCAATATTTCTAGTTCAATTAGCCATAATTTGTTTAGAGATTAGTGTATTTAATGTTGTGGTGATGATAATCATACATCAAATCAGCTTCAAATTATTTTTGTCAGGAGTAACTGTTGCAATATTATCAGCCTTACCAGTGACGCTAGTAGGTAGTATTTTATTGATATTCAGAATTAAGATTGAGTCCGTTAACATACTTCTTGGCATAATATTATTTGGATTATTTTTTATCATGTCAGTGCCAACATCTTATTCATTTACTGGTCTGTTAAATCTGTTTAATCCGTTGAGTTTTGTGACTGAAATGTCAATACAAATACAAAACATGATATTTAATATTGGGGTAGTTAGTGCTGGAATTTGGCTTCAAATGGTTATTGTCAGTGTTTGCTATGCAATCATCGGCATTTATTCTATCTCCAAATTCTCTGTAAATGCGATTGCAGATAGAGTGTAAGGAGCAAAACCATGGAAGTTAAAAATTATTCTGTAACGTTTGGTAATCGTCAGCTTTCGACTAATTTAAATGTGTCGTTTTCAAAAAGTAAAATGAATATTGTTATGGGTGCTAATGGAGCTGGGAAAAGTACGTTATTAGACTTTGTAGCTGGAGTAGGACCCAAAGGAGCTGTTGGTGAAAAAATAGGAATTCCTTCATACAAAAAAATCGCCTATCAATTACAACAAGTTCATTTTTTTCCGACTTTGACTGTTGCACAGACAGTTGAATTTTATAGTAAACTGAACAACAAACCAAAAACAAAAATGTATGAAAATGCGCAAACGGTGAGGAAAAATTTATTGGATTCGATTTGGGACACTAGAATGGGACAATTATCTGGTGGTGAGCGACAAATTGTTTTAACCTACGGTCAGTGTTTATTAGATAAAGAGGTTTACATTTTTGATGAACCAACAAGTGGCGTTGATGAAACTAATGCGCCTGTTATCTTGAGTATGATCAATGATCTCGTTATCAATGAACACAAAATTGTCATTATGACTTCTCACCATTCTGATCAATTAAAACAATTTGATCTTAATTTGATAAAGTTGTAATTTTTTGAAACATGGAAACATGTTTTTTTTATTGAAAAAATTAAATGAATTTATGAAAGGGGGTGTGAAATGCGTGGTCTCCCAAAACTCAAAGTAAATTTTGAGTATGAAAAGAAACAAAAAGATAAAGCGGTAAAAATTCCAAAAGCACATGTTTATAATTTGAGTAAAGTACGTAAAATTGTTGTTGGTCTGTTGATTATCTTAGTGCTTTATTTTGCCTATGTTTTAGTCTTAGCCAATGGTGTAGCGATTAAAAACCGTGAATTAAGGCATAACATCACTAATCTTACGACCAGACTTGATAAAGCCAGTGCAGGGACAACCAGTTATAACCCAATCGTGGGGCAATACTTGGCAAACTTTGTGACGGCTTACTATACATTTGATAAAAGTAAGTCTGATGCTTGGTTAGATAAGGTTACGCCTTATTTTGCTAAGAATGTCACTTTATCATCATCGACCAATACCGAAGATATGAAGCT
>NZ_BMBS01000081.1 GCF_014634805.1 Leuconostoc falkenbergense | reverse complement strand
CCGCGTATTGACTGGCTGTAATGACTTTAGTCACAGTAGCATTTTGTGTGATTGTCATGCCTGCTTTTTTAGCAGCAGCCACGGACTTATCCAACTCACTATGATCGACATCGACCGATGTTCCCTTTGCGTCAGAATTTTTTGAGTCGTCCGCAAAGATGTTATGGTTATCAAATGGATGGACTAAGCCAATAATTGCAGACGTTGCCACCATTGCCGATACTGCGATTACTTTTGTTGTGCGTTTAATGTTATGTGACATAATAAATATTCTCTCTTCCGATTTTTGGAGGGGTCGTAAATCCCGACCCCCTTTATATGTTTTATTGCAGTTGTTGCTTTAAGCTGCTGTCCAGGGAATTAATTGATTGTTGACCAACTAATTCACCTGTTAGCACGATTCGCTTTTTAGCGGTGAAATTTGTGTAGTGACTCGCTTTAACTTGCTGCCAAAATTCTTGATCTTCTAAACAAGCAATCAATTTAACCTTTGGTTTGCCTGTGTTATCAACAGCTAATTCTTGATTCATCACCCCCACAGCGATACCATAATCCAATTTGGTCGCTTTATAACGGTAAACTGTATGACCGTCAGAGAGATAAATATCTTTCCCTAAAATGGTTTTCTCAGTCATGTTTTGTAAGGCACTAAACTTGGTAGGATGGTATGGCCACACGGCATTATAATCACCCATATTGTGAGCAAATATTGGCACTAATCCAGTTCCAAACTTTAGGTTGGGTGCATTCATGCCCGCACCAATGGCTAAGACGTGGTTACTAGTGCCTTCATAGATTGGCTCACTAATGCTAGAACTTGGCACAGCCACATGTCCACGTAGGATTCCAGCTTGATTGCTTTGGGCTAGTTTCAACATATCTTCTTTGCTAGATAAGCCGCCAGTCCCTGAGTAATCAGGTTTGACACTTTTCTGTGCCGCCACTTGTTTGACCTGACTTGCTTTGACAACAGGTTGTTTCTTTGCTTTCGCAACAGCCTTATGACTAGCTTTTTTCACACTTTGAGCTGTTTGCCACTGCGTATGGTTACCGTAAATCACAGCGCCAGTGACAATTAAGATGCCAAACATGGCTAATAACAGTGTTTTTAGAATTGGATGGTGCCTTTTCAAACGATGGTAATTTGGACGTCTCGGTTGCGCTCTCTTTCGACGGCTCTTGACTTGTTCAATGTTGATTGCCATAGTTCACCGCCTAATTGTCAAACGGGACAACATAATCGTAGCCATCATGATGCACTGTGATGGTTTTGTCTTGTACCGAAACGACTTTAGCGGTGACTGTTTGACCATTGATTGTGGCATCTACGTCTTCACCGACATGGTAGCGATCAGCTAAAGTAGAAGAAGTGTTAGCTTGTGAGCTTGATGAGCTTGATTGACTACTTGAAGCACTTACGTTTGAAGAAGAACCAGCTTCAGATGATTCGGGTGCTAAGGTTACGGTTGCGTTGCCTTCGTTGTGACCACTCGCAGAGACTGCTTTTGATGATTGTGCAGTGGCATCGGTTTTGTGTTGTGCCATCGCATAACCACCAAAGCCCGCACCACCAATAGCCAGAACAGCCAAGAAACCAATCGCCGATGATTGCCAAGCACTTGTTTTCTTTTGTTCAACTTGAGGCTGCTGTATTTGCGCTGCTAACAAAGTCATCAATTGTTGGTTAGTTTCATCATGTGATGTTGTCTTTGGGGCATTTTGAAGCATTTGTAACTGTTGACGAAGTTGGGAAACCTCATCAATATTGACAGCATCTTTACCTTTTAATTGTTGCTCGAGGTTTAGATTAGTTTGCTTCAAAATCTGGACTTGTTGCTCAAGTTCACTGAGGCTACCAGAATGTGTTTTAGCACTTTCTAACTCAGTAGCACTGATCATCGCTTTTTCATGCTCTGATTGATATTGCGACCGCTTGTTACTGATGTCTTCTTCCAGCTTTTGATGCATGTCTAGCAAGGATTGCGTGTTTTGAGCTAATAACTCATCACGCAAAGCTTTAAGACTGGTTAGCGTCTCTGTTTGTGCTTGTGACATCACTTCTGAGACCTGATCGTCCACTGTGACTTGAAGATTACTTTGTAAATCTCTAGAACGTTCTATAAACCAGTTATCCAGCTCTTGATTAACAGATACTTTCAAAGCCTCTAAGTCGCTTACAAAGTCA
>NZ_BMBS01000080.1 GCF_014634805.1 Leuconostoc falkenbergense | reverse complement strand
TGACTTTGTAAGCGACTTAGAGGCTTTGAAAGTATCTGTTAATCAAGAGCTGGATAACTGGTTTATAGAACGTTCTAAAGACCTGCAAAGTAATCTTCAAGCCACAGTAGACGATCAGGTCTCAGAAGTGACGTCACAAGCGCAAACAGAGACGCTAACCAGTCTTAAAGCTTTGCGTGATGAGTTATTAGCTCAAAACACACAATCATTGCTAGACATGCATCAAAAGCTGGAAGAAGACATCAGTAACAAGCGGGCACAATATCAATCAGAGCATGAAAAAGCGATGATCAGTGCCACTGAGTTAGAAAGTGCTAAAACTCATGCTGGTAGCCTCAGTGAACTTGAGCAACAAGTCCAGATTTTGAAGCAAACTAATCTAAACCTCGAGCAAAAATTAAAAGGTAAAGATGCTGTCAATAATGATGAGGTTTCCCAACTTCGTCAACAGTTACAAATGCTTCAAAATGCCCCAAAGACAACATCACATGATGAAACTAACCAACAATTGATGACTTTGTTAGCAGCGCAAATGAAGCAGCCTCAAGTTGAACAAAAGAAAACAAGTGCTTGGCAATCAGCGGCGATCGGTGTCTTGGCTGTTCTGGCTATTGGTGGTGCGGGCTTTGGTGGTTATGCAATGGCCCAACACAAAACAGATAGCGCCACACAATCATCAAAAGCAGTCTCTGCGAGTAGTCACAACGAAGGCAACGCAACCGTAACCTTAGCACCTGAATCATCTGAGGCTTTTTCTTCTTCAAAGGTTAGTGCTTCAAGTAGTCAATCAAGCTCGTCTAGCTCATCTAGCTCACAAGCTAACAGTTCTTCTACGTTAGCTGATCGCTACCATGTCGGTGAAGACGTTGATGCCACAATCAATGGTCAAACAGTCACCGCTAAAGTCGTTTCGGTACAAGACAAAACCATCACAGTGCATCATGATGGCTACGATTATGTTGTCCCGTTTGACAATTAGGCGGTGAACTATGGCAATCAACATTGAACAAGTCAAGAGCCGTCGAAAGAGAGCGCAACCGAGACGTCCAAATTACCATCGTTTGAAAAGGCACCATCCAATTCTAAAAACACTGTTATTAGCCATGTTTGGCATCTTAATTGTCACTGGCGCTGTGATTTACGGTAACCATACGCAGTGGCAAACAGCGCAGAAGGTTCAAAAAGCTAGTCATAAGGCTGTTGCTCAAGCAAAAAAACAACCTGTTGTCAAAGCAAGTCAAGTCAAACAAGTGGCGGCACAGAAAAGTGTCAAACCTGATTATTCAGGGACCGGCGGTTTATCTAGCAAAGAAGATATGTTGAAACTAGCCCAAAGCAATCAAGCTGAAATCCTACGTGGACATGTGGCTGTGCCAAGTTTTAGCATTAGTGAGCCAATCTATGAAGGCACTAGTAACCACGTCTTAGCCATTGGTGCGGGCATGAATGCACCCAACCTAAAGATTGGAACTGGATTAGTACCAATATTTGCTCACAATATGGGTGATTATAATGCCGTGTGGCCATACCATCCTACCAAGTTTAGTTCCTTACAAAACATGACTGAGAAAACCATTTTAGGGAAAGGTATTTATCTCTCTGACGGTCATACAGTTTACCGTTATAAAGCGACCAAATTGGATTATGGTATCGCTGTGGGGTTGATGAATCAAGAATTAGCTGTTGAGAACACAGGCAAACCAAAGGTTAAATTGATTGCTTGTTTGGAAGATCAAGAATTTTGGCAGCAGGTTAAAGCGAGTCACTACAAAAATTTCACCGCTAAAAAGCGAATCGTGCTAACGGGTGAATTAGTTGGTGAACAATCAATTAATTCCCTCGACAGCAATTTAAAGCAACAACTGCAATAAAACCTATAAAGGGGGTCGGGATTTACGACCCCTCCAAAAATCGGAAGAAAGAATATTTATTATGTCACATAACATTAAACGCAAAACAAAAGTAATCGCAGTATCGGCAATGGTGGCGACGTCTGCAATTATTGGCTTAGTCCATCCATTTGATAACCATAACATCTTCGCGGATGACTCAAAAAATTCTGACGCAAAGGGAACATCGGTCGATGTCGATCATAGTGAGTTGGACAAGTCCGTGGTTGCTGCTAAAAAAGCAGGCATGACAATCACACAAAATGCTACTGTGACTAAAGTCATTACAGCCAGTCAATACGCGG
>NZ_BMBS01000079.1 GCF_014634805.1 Leuconostoc falkenbergense | reverse complement strand
GTATGGCGATTGCTAACTACGAGACTGACCGTAATAACCCCTCTTATGCCATGCTCTCACTGATTGCTGACGCCTTAGATACCACAGTGGACTATTTACAAGGCAAGACAGACAGCCCGCTTAAAACGCCTCACAATGGCTCTGATGACGGGGATGATAAAAAGCACGTAGATTTAGCTGATGATGAGTTAATTATGTCTTTTGAGGGTAAAGAACTATCAGAGGACTATAAGCAAGCCATTATCGCAATGTTAAAAACTATGCGAGAGGGCAAACAATAAATGTATGAATATCTAGACTACAGTTCGCCTCTCGAATACTTTGATGATGTTATTGTGAAATATAATGTTGAACGTTCAACTCATAACCGAATAAATGTCGTTGAAGTTCATGGCCATGAATATGATCCAGACGTTGCATCCCCTTTTGACAATACAATCATCATTAACCCCAACTTCAAAACAAAGTTTTCACTACCATTCCGAAAATTCCATGAATTACAGCATGTTTTGAATGGTGAACAGCATAAAACTTATGCATTCTCACCTTTGGCCAAAAGTGATGCTGAAATTAGTGCTAATTCTTATGCGTTTAAAATGTTAGCTGATTTCTACTTTGACGAGAATACAAACAGATACAGTAAGCTTTATGACTTCATGGCGTACTTTGGTATACCTATGTCGCTTGAAAGTGCTGTACTGAAGAATATATAGGAGTTGACACTATGACATCTTTTTTTCTAGCACTACCTTTTCTTTTTTCTGGTACAACCTTTATTACACTATCCAAGCGAGATAACAACAAACAATATCAGATTGCAGGAATACTACTTACTGTAGCCGGATTAATCTTGTTGTTGGTATCAATGTTTAACCATTAATAAATTATAAATAAAAAGCCACCTACTATCAGTAAGTGACTTAAAATGAAAAAATAACTTGTTATCTTAACAAGGGAGCCTGCTCTGTGATACGCTTCCCTGTGCAAACTATGGGCGGGGATGATTACAATAAAACTTTTAGAGCAAGCTTAATCCGTTTGCAAATACTGTTTTAAACCATATATGTACAACACTATTTTGGAGATTGGGAGATCTTATTTATGCGTATTTTTCTTATAGTTTTGAGAGTACTACAAATTATTTATGCACCTATTTTTTTAATGATAGGCGTACTGACGTTTAAACAAAACTTTTTTTTGAGCTTATCAATGATATTTGGAAGCTCAGTATGGTTACTACATATTTTCAAAAACAAAATTAGCATCCCCGTTAAACTACAACCTTTTTTCAAGAGATGGTATCTGACATTTTTCCCGTTGTTTTTTATTGGAATAATATTTTCCCCTCACACTAAGAGCTCAGACCAACCATCACAAACTGAAACCATTTCACAATTAACTACCTCAACGTCAAAGTCAACTAAAAAAGAAAACGTTACATCCAAAAGTTCATCATCCGTTTCTTCCGCACCTCAAAAAAGCTCATCGTCTGTTTCTTCGATATCTCAAAAAAACTCCTCATCTTCTTCAAGCAGTGCCTCGTCTGCAACAAGCACATCTAAGTTAGAAACAAACGAACATATAACAATAACAAAAAATCAAAATGATTTAACTGTTAGCGGTGATTACACAAATTACATTGGTAAATCACAGAGTCCCGAAAACATATCCTTTAAAGTTAGCGATGTAAAACTGAGTGATGGTGATTACCATATTGAATGGCAACCGGGTTTTTGGTCGGGTTCAGACCCAGATTATGCGTATGCAACAATCACGCTTAATAATGATAAAAATAATTTAATTCAAGTAATGAAAGATGAACCTCAGAACTTAAATATTAAAAATTCCGATATTATCAATATTCAAATGTTTGGTAAGGGTACAGGCGACACCTTAAAGTTCAGTAAATAAAAGTGGGTCATTATAATGAAATTTTTAATAAATTTGATATTAGTATTTGCGACTGGCGGTATATGGCTAATTGTCATGTTGGTTTGGTATCTAACACACCAAAAAAGATAATAAAAAAGCACTCACAGGGTGCGTACATACGTGCCAAGCGTTCACGTTAAAAAGTTTGGAAAGTATTTCTTGCTATGACAGATATTGGTTACGTATACGCCCTTGAAAACAAATCAATTCCGGGCTACATCAAAATTGGTCAAACTACCAATCTTGACAACAGGCTAAAGCAATTTAATAACACGGGTATTCCA
>NZ_BMBS01000078.1 GCF_014634805.1 Leuconostoc falkenbergense | reverse complement strand
GATATGGACACAATCGCAGGTAGTAACGGCAAGAGTGCAAGATTTGGACTAATCGGACTATTTGAGAAGTTGAGTAACATTCATTTAGATCTACCAGACACTCGTATCGAAGTTCCCGACACATTACGCAGTCTATCGGGTGGGGACAGAATAGACGTTGAAGCCAAGAATGCAGACGCATTAAGTTTAAAATTCTATGCTTTGTTGTTGTTTGGCGCTAACCAGACCCCTAACATAGCCGTCAATGTAGCATTATCACAGCGTATCAAGATTGTACCCGTGACAGCACCAAGAGCCAGAGAGCGACCACAAGAACAAGCCAAGCGAGCGTTATTGTGGGATGAAAAACAAGCTATTAAGGAAGTAGGCGCATTTGCTTATAGTGTTTTAACAGCTTATCAACAAGCCAAGCAACGGGGCAAGTTTTCAACCAGTGATGAGATTGAAACAGCAACAAGAGAATGGCTAGAACGTCAAAATTTAGTCACTATGTTTTTAAAAGATGTTACGAGAGAAGATGACAATTTATATAGCGGTGGCGTTAGTATCTCTCAAACGTGGGACTTATTTCAATTATGGTTACAAGATAATGGTATACACAGCAAATTACAACGTAAGCAGTTTAATGGCCGTATGGAGCAGTTAGGATATAAAAAAATAAAGACACGTTCACATCAAACGGGCAAGACGACAGAGTACCCTGTCTGGAGTTGGGACGGTTTAGATTTAGACCCGTATTTTAACGAATAAAGGTAATTTGTTCCATAAAAACAGGGGTTGAAGCCATGGTATAAAAGCATTTGTCATCAAAATGTGCTTTTTTTGTACCAAAGCCAAAACGCTGTAACGCTTGTGGCGCATAGGTTTAACACCTTGTGCCATTTGTTCCAATACTTTTCATAAAAAAAATAAATAAGCCTATATAGTGTGTAGTATGAAAAAAAGTTGGAACATTTGGCACAAAAAATAAAAGTCAGTTATATCAAGGGTTACAGGCTACAAAATCAAAAAAGCAACGGCACATCATAGGCTTGTCTTTTGGAACGAGCCACAAAATTAGCAGAAAACAACCGAAAAGGGGATGAAATGAATTATATAGTTGGCTTTATATTTATAGCATTAATTGGTTATATCTTTGAACAACATAGACGTATTCATTATTTAGTGAAGCGAAATATTGAGCAAGAAAATTTAAAAGTGATCCAAGACCACCAATATGACACACTAAAGCATTTGACTAATATGTTAGATAACACGTTAAAGGCTTTGGGGTATGATTATCGACAATTTGATAAAAATAACTTTGTTAAGCACGAACTCACACCAGAGCAAATACAACAGTTATGGCAAAGTCAGCAACGAGAGATTAAACAATCAGATCACGAAGTCACACAGTTTGATGTTGAGTTGAAGAAAGGCGGATTGTACGCTTGGTGGCATAGTTTTAGAGATAGATAGACAAAAACAAACATAAATAAACGGACATTTTTAGTAGCTGAAAATCAACGTTTCCAATGGTTTAGCTTATGAACATTAAAATACAGAGGTTGTATTTTACTAGTAAGGAAAGTTTTTATGAATATCAACGATTTAATGAGTAGGTTTCCACGACCCGAAAAAACCTATGCAGAGAAAGAAAGCACCATGTTTTATGTATATGTGTTTAATTTAGTCATGGATGAGTTGATCAGACGCAAGCTAACTAATCGTAGAGCTATCAATTATGTTTTGAGTTTTACAACGCACGGAAATAAGTCCAGAGCTTATCAAGAAACACATCCTATGGCGAGTAAACGGACAGCTAACGTCAACGCTAATAAATACCATAAGCGTTTTGATGTATATGTAGCGCAGTCAATCAGCATGCACCTAGTATATAAAGGCAGGTTAGCACTAGCAATGGCGATTAAAGACATCAATGTACACGGCATTGAACGATATGTAAATAAATTGATACTTGAAGTGTGGAAAGGAGAATAGATGACAGCAAGTAATAATCATCCCCAGCAATGGGCTATGTGGTTAAAGCGTTGTGAAGCGCACAAATACATCAGTGTGGCGGATAATACTTTTATCAAACGATACGTGAAGACAGGCAAGGTAAAAGGTTATCCCACAGAACATGGCAAAAGATACAATCGTGATGAAATTGATGAGGCTGTGAGACATTATTATGATTAACAATGTTTAAGAAAGGGTTAAGCGAACAACAACATCATAACAGTGTGAAATAATGAAAGCGTGTGAACATGCTTTTTTATTTATCTTCAAACACTGCTTACTTG
>NZ_BMBS01000077.1 GCF_014634805.1 Leuconostoc falkenbergense | reverse complement strand
ATAAAAAAACTCCTATACTTGATTATCTCGGATTATGCCCTAGAAATAAAGCGGTCCGGATTTTCAGTATACGAGCATTGTGTTAGAATATCTCCATATAGCGCGTATGGGGAGAATCATGTCAGCATTCACATTATTATTTGTCTACACCTTAATCCTAATTGTGATTTTGGTTATTGGCATCGTTATTCATAATACTCACATGATTATCGCAGGTATAATTGGCGTTTGTGTGCAAGTTGCAATGCTAATCTACTTGTGCTATTTTATTGTGCCCTACATGTAGCTAAAAAAGTGCTATGAACCTCACAAATCTAGGTCACAACACTTTTATTATATTTCAACTATTCTTCATGTTTGGCGCCAATTTGATAAATGGCCTGTTCGATATTCAAATCACTTTTCATTTGTGCTACAATATCTGCTCGTTGCGCTGAACTTTTGTTGATTGCGTTAACTGACATTAAAATAATGGTATCAAACTTGTCGTGAAAACGTGATGCCACACTGCCGTCAATGTTATATTTACCTGTTTGAGCTGCTTTCACAATTGTAACGATACCATTTTTACCATACAATGCATCACGCAATGTTTGGGCATCAGCCTCGCTTAAATTACCACTGTTACTTTTTATAATTTTGTCAGCATCTTTTTCAATAGCCGACATCGTTGCCTGCTTTTTATAATTAAATTTGTTCAGATCACTAATTAACGCCTTTATGTCAGAACGTGACGTTTTCAAATGCTGATAGTCATCTTTTGGCATTGATACGCCGGCATATTTTGGTTGTTGACTGAATGTTATAAATGCAATAAGTAGTGCAACAATAATTGCTGCTAATGCAATAAATGCTTTTCTCATAAATAATCTCCACGTTTATCTTATTCTAGTATAAATCAAATAACGAATTAAAAAAACTCTTTCATGAATCGTTCTAAAATGGTATCATAGTAGAGTACGCGTTGGTAGCTCAGCTGGATAGAGCAGCCGGTTTCTACCCGGCAGGTCGAGGGTTCGACTCCCCCTCAACGCATTTTGACCATTTTCTCACAACTGTTGAGAGAATGGTTTTTATTTTAAAAAACGTGACATATCAGTATATAAGTCAAGCTTTTTATGTTACAAATTGACAATACAAAAACCGACTAGAAATCAATCTTGCCGGCACTTTTACTATGAAATATATCAATTGTTAGCGTTGTAATCAAATAAAAAAGCCTCAATAAGTTTAGATTGATTTTGTGTGTGAAAGCTTATTTTTGCAATCATTTAACCGACTGAGGTTTCGACACAATCTGTGTACATACTTATCATACGATAAGCTGATTATTTTGGCAACAAAAAATTGTGCGCTATTAGTAGATATTTCAGTCTGGTTATTACGTTTTTGAATTATATTGGCTGAGAGACAATAATTTTCTGATGCTTAAGCACCAGTTTTATTTGCTATAACTCTATCATTTCACTCCTGTGCCATGCTTTCTGTCACTCCCCCTACATTTTACACTTTTGTCACTCTAATCTGTTCTATGTAGTATCTTTTCGGACTATGCCAGAAAGATCGACATCACGATTAAAATATTATTTTTCAAATATTGCAGTGTCTCAGAACGAATACTCTCACATCCCCAGATGGGATAACCACCATATCAGCTATTATAAAGTTTCTGCGCCAACCAAACATTTTTGAAATGTGGCTTTGACTACACTTAAAACATTGGCAAACTTGAAATCTTGAGTTATGTTTGGAAACAGTTTGCATTAGAGTGAATCCTTTTTTCTCATCAGCACCTCTAGAAATGTATAAATGAAAACTTTTAATTCATTGAATATAATTTATTGGTGCGAATAGGAAAATTTGAATAATCAAAATTCAGTCTCACTCTTAATGAAACCACTTGAAATCATTAAAAATAGTTGATAGATAATGACTTCAGCTTCAAATCAGGTTGTGAATCCCATATCTGGTGCATTGAACGAGTCAGTAATATAATATACAATTATATGGTTATATATCATTTGCCAAAGGAAATGAAAAAAATGGGAACTAAAGTCAAAGATTACTATGATGTAAATTATGGCTACTTTTTATCCGAAAAAATATCTAATGTCTATGAAAACTTTGATGAAGAGCACTTTATATCATTACTTAAACCTGAGCTAGAGACATTAAGCTTTAATAATCGACAAATTTTATTGGCCGAATCCCTAAAATCCACTATCCAACTGAATTATGACGATACGATTTATATTTTCACAAAAATACTTGGTGATGAAATCGAAGGTAGCCTTGGTATGTTTACACAAGGTTGGTGGCTATGGCCATTAAGTAAATATGTTGCTCATAAGTCAATAATTCGGAATGTTTTTTATCTAGGGCTGAACTGATTAGGCAACTTTTATTTTTTGATTGGCAAGACTGATTCTTTCGTTGTTGAACCA
>NZ_BMBS01000076.1 GCF_014634805.1 Leuconostoc falkenbergense | reverse complement strand
AAAGCTAATTTGGTCAACGCAATTACAAATTCAAAAGCTAACTTAGAACATGGTAATTTGAACTTTGATAAACAGCACCGCAAGTATGTTGAAGAAACGGCAGAGTTTGAGAAAAAAGCCAATCTGCCATTCTAATAAAATTATTGACTACACGAACAATTGTTCGTATAATAATTATAGTAAATAAACATGACTGGAGCCGTTTGAGATATGAACCAAATTGATGCTGTAATTGGAGATATTAAAGAGATGTTTGCTAAGCAACCTAATACGATATATGAAGTTCGAGTTGTAGACCAAATTTATTCAAAGAAAGTCAATATTTTTTTTGAATGGTATAAGATTGGCAAGGCTACAAGATCGCAACAAATTGCACGATTGGATAGTTCATATACGGAACAAATTCCAGAAATCATTAAGAAAATTCGTAAAGAAACAGGTTTGACGGTTCGTACAAATATATATGATTAGTCACAAATGGGTTAGTGCTTGATAGGTACTAGCTTTTTTGTTTGCAGTTAGAAATGAAAGGAATAAACAAGATGCCAACAAAAATATGGTTAAAACCGGAACAATTAGAACTGTATATTAAGCAGTTGGAACGATTTAGAGACTTATATAGCCAACTAGACCAAACCCTAGAAAGTGATAGACAAGGCTTTCAATTCAAGGCAGGTGCGCCTAACTTCCAAACAACACTGAGCGTATCAATGCAACTACAAGCTAAAATCAGACAAGCACAATCTCAAACATACGGAGATGTGCTTTTTTTTAACAAAGAATTAGCTTCTAAGGTACAAGATTTAGTTTCCAAATCAATTGAGCTAACTTTTGCTTATCGTGATTTAGATTTGCTTATTAAGGGAACTGATCGCAATACTGAAAGTGGTTTAAATAAAATTGAAGAACAGTTGTATCAAGCTAAAAAGCAATTAAGAGAAAGGGCAGTGTGATGATAAACAAAGCAATTGATAATTTAAGGTATCGCATCATCAATCGTTATGTTGGCTGTCTTCGTGATATAGAAGTAGATAGTCGGCTACGTGAGAGATTAACATGGTCTGATAATAACAAAATTATAGGGCAGATAGCTTATAGCATTCACAACATTGTTGATTTTACAGATGAAGCCTTTAGACCATTTGATGATGTAAACAATTATGAATCCTTTGTGTTAAGGGAATTGGCAAAACATGCCAAAAACTTGGAAAACAACATATTACCAGAACTTGAACGAATGCGTTTAGACACACGCTGGTTCACTGAATATTATGAAGAACTAGCTGATGTTAATAATTTGCTTGATGATTTTAATGAGATGTAAGCGGTAAACAAAGTATGTTCTTAGGTTCACAATTTAATAAGCCTTTTTGTAGGCTTTTAAGCATAATTAAGGTGTGATATTATTATCTTATTCACATAACAAATTAGGAGTAAAAATAAATTATATGACTAAGAAATTACCACGAGACCAAATAAAATATCCACGTATCAATGAAAATGATAGACATTTGATTGAACACATGTGGAATGATGAAAAATATAGTCAGTCGGATATAGCTAGAAAACTTAATCGTTCACAGTCTGCTATCTCTAGAGAATTGAAACAAGGTAATATTTTTGATTTTAGTAATCTAAGCAAGCGTCAACTGTATAATCTTGAAATTCATTCTCGTATCAAATACTCTGCCTTGCGAGGTCAATTTATCGCCACTCAAAGAAGTGTGAGACGTGGTAATGGTTCAAAACTACTGACAGATGAATTGAAAGAACTGATTGAGCATTGGGTCAATGTTGAACATTGGACACCAGAACAAATCGCTGAAGCGCATGTATCAGATATTGAAGTCTCGGCATCAACGATTAGAAATTGGGCGAGACAGGGTAAAATCTATTTGCGCCCTTATTATCGTAAACGAGCCAACAATACCGATGCAGAAAAAGTTAAAATTAAAACGCAATATCAAAAACAGCGTGAAATTGATAGACTGCGCACTAAACTAAAGTCACAAGGTATTCTAGTTCGTCATTCAATCTATGAACGACCACCAAAGATAAATACTCGTCGACAGTTTGGTCATTGGGAAATAGATTTAGTTTTGCCAGCTAAGGGCAAGAATGGCGAAATTAACGATAAAAGTGCTATCCTAACATTGGTAGAACGCAAAACACGTTTTTATGTACTGGTTAAAATTGATAGTAAGCAATCATTTGATGTCATTAAAGGCTTTAGATACTTCTATAAGAATTACGGCAAATGGGTGCGTACAATCACAGCCGATAATGGTATTGAGTTCATGTCATGGGACTTTTTAGAAGTTGTACAACAAGAATACAAGACTAAAATATACTATGCAACGCCCTCTTCACCACAGGAAAGGGGGACAAACGAATATAAAAACCGTGAATTGAGAGTGTTTATCCCAAAGAAAACGAACTTTAGAACGATTAAGCAAAAAGATTTAGAAGTGATCGCTGATAAAATCAATCGTAAGCCAATGCGTATTGCACTGCAAGGTTCAACACCTTATGAACGTTTTAATAAGGAATACCGCAATATGGAGCG
>NZ_BMBS01000075.1 GCF_014634805.1 Leuconostoc falkenbergense | reverse complement strand
GAAAACACTCAACTGGCAATCACCACGAAAGGTTTTTCAGCAGTTTGCAGTGTTCGGTTAATTCTTGCAATCTACCGTATAATGATTAATTACCTCAGGGTGATGAGCCCGCAAATGTTCCTCCGCCATCGCCATTCCCACAGCCATTCCCAATCCTTGTCCCAAGGGACCAGTTGTTGCTTCAACACCAGGTGTCACGCCAACTTCTGGATGGCCCGGAGTTATCGAATAAGGTTGCCTAAAAGCTTGCAGATCATCACTAGAAATATTAAAACCAGCCAGATGCAAAGTTGCATATAATAAGGCAGCGCCATGTCCAGCAGAGAGGACAAAACGATCTCGATTAATCATTTTCGGATTCTCTGGATTAATTTTAAGTTGATTAGCATACAATTCATACAGAATAGGAGCCGCTCCCAACGCTATACCAGGATGCCCTGAGCCAGCCTTGGTAATCATTTGATTCGAAAGTAATCGCAACGTATTAATTGTCTGCGTTTCAATACTAATATTTGTTGTCATATCATTCTCCGTAATATAAAAAACCGAACTAAGTGCATAACACTTAGTTCGGTTTAACAGAAAATTCATTATCTGAAAAAATAGAACGTCACTAAGTGTTCATTACAACCTAGTGACCCAACCTTTAAAAACTTCTGGTCGCCAAGTGCGTCGTTCCCGACACACGCAGCGTGCGACGGGTTTACATAAACCAGAAGTAAAAATAACTATTGTTGTTTAAGATTGTTTTGTTCATTTTTTCCTAACCTTTAATATTTGATGTTATTTATCATAACGGAATTTAATAAAGTTGTCAACAACTAATTAAATTCTCATAAAAAAATAAATTAACTCTACCTGCTAAAACGTCTTGATTTTTTAAAAGAATTGTAGACTATAAGTGCCTTCAAACGTGTCACCTGCTGCCAAAACATTGACACCAAACTTTTCCTTGAAGTTACCACTAGCGTCAACTGTATCAGCAATACCCCACCATGGTTCAAGTGCAATAAACGGTGCTTGTTTGCCGGCTGGTGTCCACACACCAATATACTGTGCATTATCCAAAACCATGCGTAAACCGTGCTGATTAGCCAATCGCGCTAACAAAAATGATGTTTTCTGACGATCTAGCTTCAAAATAATCGCGTCATCATGATAATCCTCTTGTCGTAAACGAAGCGGAATACTTGCATTAAACGGCGTTGGGTTATTAGGATTTGAATATGGTCCCACGAGGCGAACACGATCATACGTGACTTCTGGTTCAATTGACAAATAATAGTCGGAGAATTTACCGCCATCAAGCGGCAAATTGAATGCTGGGTGCCCACCAACACTGAAGAACAATGATTCTTCAGTGTCCGGATTGTGGACAATATAGGCCACATGTAGTGTATCATCGTCCCCTAACTCATAACTAATATCTAGCTGAAATTTAAAAGGAAAAACACGATGTGTTGTTTCCGTGTCAACAATACGAAAAACAACTTTATTCTCACTCTGCTCAACAACATCAAAGACCATGTTGCGGGCAAAACCGTGTTGGTTCATGTAGTAAGTTTCCCCAGCCACTTTAAATTGATCGCCACGTAAGCGACCAACAATTGGAAATAGATTAGAAGCGTGACGGCCCCAGTATTTGGGATCAGCAATCCAAATGTATTCCAACTCAGCATCTTTATGCCAAACGCTTGTCAGTTCAGCACCTTCTTCATTGATTTTTACAATTAGGTTTTTATTTTCAAGAGTTATCATAACTATAATTCTACCTTGTTTTTTGTCATTTGTGAAGCGTTTACTTTTTTGCGCGTGGAAAAAAATTTTGATAATTTTTTTGCAAGCTTTCTCGCGTAACGTGTGTATACATTTGCGTCGTAGAAAGATTGACATGGCCTAATAATTCTTGCACCGTACGCATGTCAGCACCGTGATTTAACAAATGTGTCGCAAAAGTGTGTCGCAACATGTGGGGATGAATTTTGCCAGTTAATGATGATTGTTTCATGAGCTGATCAAGAATATAAGTAATCCCTGCAGTTGTGATAGGTTGCCCACGATGATTAACAAAGACCACACGATGATCCATACCTGCTGTCAAATCTGATCGTAATCCATCAATATAAGTTGACAGCGCTATTGATGCAAAATGACCAAAAGGTACATACCTGTCTTTATTACCTTTCCCATGAATTAAAACTAAGCGTTGCGAAAAATCGACTTGCTCAAGTTGCAAACTAGCAATCTCCGCCACACGGGCGCCAGTTGCATATAAAAACTCCAGTAAAGCAGCATTTCGCTGCCAAAGTTTATCTGAATGATCATAGGCCACATCAAATAACTCCTGCATTTCATTTTCATAAAAAAACTCAGGTAGATGATTTTGATGTTTTCTTAATGCCACGTTATCAAATGGATTATCCAAAGCAAATTTATTCGCAATCAAAAATTGATAAAACATACGAAGGCTACTAATTTTACGCGAAATGGTTGTTCGTGCTAAATTATGTTCGTAAAGATCATTCAAAAACACGCGAACATCTAGTCCCTGAACGTCTTTAAATTGCGTAAATCCGCCATTTTCAGATAAATATGTTTCAAATTCGGTGATATCAGTGAGATACGCTTTTAAGGTTTGCGGTGAGTATTGGCGCTCCGCTTGTAAATAATCATGATATAGTTCTAGTTCTCTCGTTGTCATATCTCATATTATACCCGCCTCGTATAGTAAGTTTAAAGACTTACATTATTTTTTATTTTTATGACTGTTTTCTCTTCACTAATTGAACACCGTA
>NZ_BMBS01000074.1 GCF_014634805.1 Leuconostoc falkenbergense | reverse complement strand
TTTTATAATCGAAATCGTATCTCAAATGTTGCCTAAGTAACTGAATAAAAATAGTCCAATTTATTGACTTCTGAGCATAAGTTGTCGAGTTGCAAGTAAAAAGACTATCCACGTATTGTAAAAATACGATGCATAGTCTTTTTTGTTTGTAAAAGTTTCAAAAAAATCTTTCTTAATCGCTTAATGGCTCGATAACGACTAACATTCTTTTTGTAAAAATCCTGATGATAGTTTTCAGCCGGCCAAAATTTTAATACCTCTCGGATGTCAACAACAATTGGTTTCTTGAACAACTGAGAATTAATCATATCTGTTTTTGATTTTTTGGCTAACGAGAGTTGAACATTGTTTGTAACAAAAATCACGGGTTTATAACTTTCTCCACGATCATCGAACTGACCATATTCGTCTGTCGGGTCAATCAGAGACCAATAAATTGTCAACAATTGTTGATAGGTTATTTGACGCGAATCAAATATTATTTCAACCGCTTCTATATGACCAGTCATTTGTGAAACACTTCATCATAAGATGGATGAGCAATCGTTCCACCAGTATAACCTGAAATAACGTCAATAATACCTGGCAATTTGTCAAAGGGTTCGACCATACACCAAAAACACCCACCGGCAAAAATAGCACGTTCTTGATAGGGTAAATCATCTTGGTAATGGCGGCTCATTTTATCACGTGTATCTATTTGTTTTTCACCTGTTATGCTTAAATAAAAATCCATCACATCTGGTGTCAAATTACGGCGCACTGCCAAAGGTTTTAATTCAGACTTCAGTTGATCCAACAGAGTGTTGAGTGAAAAACCATTAACGTTATCTTTCGCCTCAACAAGAACTTGTCGTTCCCATTCTCTTGTTCTTGGATTAAGAATTAGATTATAAATTTGTTGCCAAACTACATCATCCGCTTGTGTCATCATGTCCTTAGTCTCCGAGAACATATCATTTTTTCATCTCACAAAACAATCACGTAAAATATGCTAAATTTGTCCCCAACTCGCTGCGCTGATTGAAGGAAAGAGATGCACGAGTCGATTAATTTCTGACGTCGAAAATTTAAATTCAATTGCCGGCAAAAAAGTATTAACAGAATTTTCTGCTACTTCACTAATTTCCGTCATCCCAACTAAATGATGTTGTTGATCAAAGACAAGCGCGTTTTGGGCCAGTTGATCATTGGCAACTTGACGATACCAGTCATCTTTCAAATCATTTTTCTGAATTTCATAATTTTTGGACTGTTTTGAATCAACTTCAACGCCTGCTTTTGCAATTCTTGGTGATGTAAAAACAACAGACGGAATTACCGGATACTTGATTTCTGAACTAATTTTGTCCGAAAACAGATTAAAAAGATAAGTCGATTCGAAAATAGCCGTTGGCGTCAATTTAGGCTGGACTTTATCAATAACATCTCCGGAAGCATATATATTATCAACAGTCGTTTGTAAAAAACCATTAACTTTAATACCAATTTCATTATACTTTACGCCTATTTCATCCAAGCCGATATTGTTAACATTAGGCACACGACCACTAGCGTCAAGGATGTAATCGACTTTTAATTCTTGGCCATTAGCATAGTGAACCACTTGCGATTGACCACTTTGGGTAAATGATGAGACATTAGCATTTTGAATAAAGGATACCCCTCTTTTTTCTAAATCATTGATCACCTGACGCACATATGGCGTATAAAATTGTCTCAAAGCTCGGTTACCATGCATTAAAACAGTTACTTTGGAACCAGCTGCATTAGCAATTGTGGCAAATTCCATACTAATATAACCAGAACCAATAATAGCGATTTTTTCCGGAAGTTGACCCAAAGACATAAAGTCACGACTATCATGCGCCAGCTCGTTACCAGAAACTTCTAATCGATGTGGATGCAACCCAGTTGCGATAACAATTTTTTCAGCAGTTTTGGCATCACCGTTAACTGATATTGTGTGTTTGTCAATAAATTTGCCATAGCCATTTATAATTTCGACTCCAGATTTGACTAATAAATTGCTTACCATGGCTGGTAATGGATCAATAATACGTGATTTGTTTTTAAAGTTTTGTTGCCAATCAATTTGTAAATCGTTAGCTGTAATTGAACTCAAGTTCTCAAGAGCTCTTTTTAAAACCACAGGTTGATCAAGTGCTATCTTTGCATTACAACCATAATTTGGGCATGTGCCTCCAATCATATCTGTCTCAATAACGCCAACCTTTTTGCCAGTTTGTGCGAGAGGAATAGCCCCATCAAAGGTTCCATGCCCGCTACCAATATAGAGTACATCATAATCATACGTTTTTGCCATTTCAACCTCTTTCATGATACTTCTGTGAGATATCGACTGATAGATATATCGATTGACTTCAGTATATTCTTCCGACAGAATAAATACTAACAATTTGCTTATGACGCTAGATCAAAACTTTTTTAAATACTCCTACTTATTATTGCTACTTTTAGTAATTGGTGTTAGCAAAATTGCAACATTTTTATCGACAACATTCATCATTGACACAGTTACTAAACGATTTTTTTGTACCGACAGCAGCCCCTTATCATTACCTGAGTCCTTCCCCTGTGCTTCATATAGCGTGACATTAAAATTATCCTTCTGTGTACTTTTTGGAATAACTGTTCCTTCATAAGTTGTCACTGACAGTGATAATACTGATCCTGCCTTAGCTGACGCACTAACTTCTTGCTCAGAAGTCAATAAATTGGACTATTTTTATTCAGTTACTTAGGCAACATTTGAGATACGATTTCGATTATAAA
>NZ_BMBS01000073.1 GCF_014634805.1 Leuconostoc falkenbergense | reverse complement strand
AAAAAAACTCCTATACTTGATTATCTCGGATTATGCCCTAGAAATAAAGCAGTCCGGATTTTCAGTATACGAGCACATTCAATAACGTTTTAAAGTCGTTACGCCATGTTCTTAAACTTGAGTGACTCTTACCTGCTTCACTCACAACTTCTTCCCAGGTTATAAACTTATCACTGTAATATCGTTTGATTACTTCGCTGTGTTCTGGCTTGATGACTGACAAACAAAATTTAATGTCTGCCATGTCTTGCTTGTATCGTGGCTCAACCTCTGCCATTAGCTTCAATCTTCCTGAAAAATAATCTCTCAACATTTTATCTGTTCTATCTGCCATGATCACACCTCGTTTTTCATTTTGTCACTATCAAAAGTTATTTTTGGGGACTTTTCAAATGTTTTATTTTGGGAATTGTATTTAAATTTCCAACTATACTACGTTTTCCTTTTATCGTACCCATAGCCCCCCCTGCAAAGCCATATAAGCTACTTTAAAACACTATCAGTATAAATACACTCAACATCATATCATGCGTATAAACGCTCTTGTGGTCGTTCAATCTGGTTCACTATCTGATTAAGTTCTTTATTCAATGCCATAATGTAACCAGTAGGTGCAACAACATTGTAAAACTCTATAAATGGCTTATTCTCTTTGTACTTGCTGACACACATATCTTTAAGCTCCGGTTTTAGTTGTTTACAGAACTCATTCACCAGTCGTTTAATTTCTTGCACAAATACAGTATTCTCGTGCCTATACTTATTTGAACGTTATCAGTCTATCATCCCCGAAAAACAACGTTGGATTATCGCTCTATTAGTACATGTATTTGTCACAGTTACCTCTCCAATTAGTTAGTATTCTTTGAATATTATACTGCATATATACATTATATTTCGTATAAATTCTCATGGGTCTTTTTCTACTGATATGCTGAAAAATAATTTTTATTAATTATATATCGATTACGACATTTATGGATGTGCCCAGCCTTTCCTAATTTTAATATTCTGTCTTGAACATCTACAAAGATAAAATGTTTTTATGCTTTTTTATTGAAAAAATAGAACCATTGTTAGAAATAAAATATCTGACCATTTGAAAATAAGCGGCAAAGAAAAATCACAAAAATTTTCTACTAACTTAGCTACTTTGAAACAAACAAAAAAAGCCTAACAGGCTTCTTGATAAAAACTTATATACATCCTAAAACTAAAATCATTAATTAAATAAACAAGTATAATACTTAAGTTATTAACGGTCTCTCTGTACCAATCAACAAATATCACATATGCAACTAAAATTACTAACTAATTAAACAAGTATACTGCTAGACTATTGAGCAAAATCTCCGTTTCGTTCAATAAAACTAGTATAGCACACATTGTAAACAATAGCTATTTTATATGTATAATGGACTGCAGCTTGATACAGTCAAGTTTATCAGGGTTAAATCGAAACCACTGTTACTAAATCTAAAAGCGATATAAAAAGCTAATAGCGCTAAAAATTATTTTGAAATTTTATAAACTATTTTGAAATTAGAAGCATCTAAAAAAATAACTAACCGAGCAGAATACATATGAAATGGTCTTGGGCGACAGCAAACATTGCACTGCCCTATCATAATACATCATATATCCACTTGCTATTGTACTTATAAAATAAAAACACACCTATCTAATGGGTGTGCTCTACATCAAAGAACGTGCAAGACGCTTTCCGCTTACGTCCTACGCTCTGTATACTACGTTACAATAACAGAAATAGCAAATAAAAAGATCCGATGAATAGAAATGTCTTACAAAAAATTATCTTATGATTATTTGGAGATCAAACTTCTATTCATCGGATCTTCGACACCACCGGTGTCTTCACTAAGCATACGTGTTTTCAATAAATATAGCAATAAAAAAGCCCCAGCGGGGACATTAGAGCTATAAAGAGGTGTAAAAAGGGATTTTGTATTTCAACAATGTGTGCGATTTAATATTATCTCGCTAGGGAAAAACACTTTAAGTGTTTGACCCAGCATAGACTATATCCAACACTAAAGCAAATAAAAAGCCCCAAAGGGCAATGATTTTGTTTATAAAGGATTAACTGCTGTAATAAGCACACAACTCACAGAAAGAATTAGAAAAACCCATTTGGGGTAAAACACATCTCGTGTTTGAACTAAGCATAACCTAGTTACGCTATTAAAGCAAATCAAATATCTAGCCATGTGGAACGACGTGCATTTTAACAAAATAATTCAGCCTTTTTGATATCACTTCTCTACAAATTTAAATTTTAGTGTCTATTCAGAACCTTATTCATTATCAGTATTCTGGCAGTCTACCTAAATTATCAGACTTTTTCACACTGCTTTCCGTTTTGATATAACTATCATCATCAATGATAATTTCTTTGCCACGATACCATTTAGTAGAACCAAATTTTTGATGAATTGTCTCAAATATAACTCCGGCCATCATTTTCTCAATCATGGCATCCCTTTTAATTTTGGTAGTTGTCTTTATTGAGAACTTTTGACCATCAATAGTGCGAAAAACTTCAACCTCATCAAACTGGTCATGATTATCAGTATAATGAACCTTGTAAATATAATATTTAGTCATTTTTTCTACTACTCCTTTGACTTGTTTAACTAGCTCAATCACTTCACTAGTTTAATTAAAGGTACCTTAATCATATCGTACGTTATTTTTTTTCTAAACGTACCAGCCTCTTGAGATGCATTTTTATTATTAACACCTTTCATAGCTCTAATTTCATTTACGACTGGATAAGTAATAAAATTTAATGAGTCTGCCAAATAACATAGCATTGGTGCGCAGCGAATATGATTATATACATCTTTAAAGTCGCTATCCTCATCTTTGGTTTTTAACCATTCTAACCAGTGTATTTGTTGATCTTCATAAATAATATAGTTATTGCCAATGTGAAAATTTTGCTTATCACTAAAGTACGGTAACTTGTTTGTTGAGTTTTCAAATGCTCGTATACTGAAAATCCGGACTGCTTTATTTCTAGGGCATAATCCGAGATAATCAAGTATAGGAGTTTTTTTAT
>NZ_BMBS01000072.1 GCF_014634805.1 Leuconostoc falkenbergense | reverse complement strand
GAATTGACATAAAAATACTCCTATACTTTCATTTTACGGACTGAATAAAAATAGTCCATTTTTTTAGTATAAGAGCACTATGTCTTGCTCACTGATATGGGGGATGAGATTATATCCGTTATCAGTCAAATCTATAACGAACTTTCTCGTTAGCGTTGCAAACGCGAACAAACTTCCGCTATAACTCTCTGTGATAGCTGGCATTATGCTTCAAAAGCATGTCAAATGATGTGTGACCCATTTTAGCACTCTGAAACAGAGTGCATACTCAACAATAAATGAATCAGCAATAAATAATTTTAGTTTACACTTGTAGCCTTATATAATTTACACCCCCGCCCCACTTTGCTATCTGGGAGAGCGCACACATAGGGCTCGTCTTGTGTCAAGGTAACAATTTTCGATTATTTTTTATAGGGGGGTCTTGACAAGGTTAATCTAGCAATGTTAAAAGGTTCTTAACTAAAGAATAGGCTTAAAGGTGGTGGCTAAAGTAACCCTAACTACAAAAACTAGGGTGCGTTTAGGGGGTACTTTTTACGGTAATTATAACGTAAAGTGTGCTAATCCCTTGTGGCAGTAGTGATAAACTATGCCCGTTTTAGAAATTTGTAAGCTGTAAACGTTGATATAACAGCATTCCTGTGTTTTGTATTGAAATTTATAAAAGCCTTTATATCAACGTTTTTGGGATAACCCCCCCTATAAAAAACCTTTCAAAATTCGACATTTTTATAAGGCAACGGTATGTGTGTGCTCTACAATCTGGCAACAAGGGGGCGGGGTATGATACAACGTCTAATATTTAATTGAATAATCCGAGTTAAACTGAAAATCAGTTTAACCACAAGTTATGTATTAATCTTTCTAGTGCACAAATTAGACTAATTTCCGTTCTGAACTACACTAATTTTTCAATCCCATTGCCACAGGTTTATAATTGAATTGAACCATTAGAAAACCAGGGGAGAAAAAACATGAGTATTTTTGAAGAAATCGAACAGGATCCTGCCAACAAACAGTTCACTCAACTTGGATTAAAGCCAATTTATAATGCACCCACAAATGCTAGAATTGTCATAATCGGTCAAGCACCAAGTTTACGAGTTCAAAATACCGGAATTATGTGGAATGACGCCTCAGGTGATCGTTTACGTGAATGGCTGGGCGTTGATAAGGATATATTCTATAATTCGGGGATGATTGGTGTTATACCAATGGATTTTTATTACCCCGGCAAGTCTAAATCTGGTGATTTACCACCTCGAAAAGGTATTGCAGATAAGTGGCATCCGCGCTTATTGAACAAAATGGCTGACGTGAAGTTAATTATTCTAGTTGGTTCTTATTCTCAAAAATATTATCTAAATCTTAGAAGTTCAGACAAAATAACTGATGTTATTAAAAATTACAAGAACTATCTTCCTAATTATTTTCCTATTGTTCATCCCTCTCCCAGAAATAATATATGGCTTAAGAAAAATAAATGGTTTGAAAAAGAAGTTGTCCCAAACTTAAAAAAGGTCGTTGCTAAGATACTGTCAGAATAACTTTTGGATTGTACGAGGTATTAATTTATGTTGTCAGAAAAACAAGAAATCAGAACATATATTTTGGAGAACTTAAACTCTTATAAACCAGATGATAAGCTCAAACACGAAACTAGACTATACACACAACTATTTAATTGTCAGTTATGGCAAGATGCTTCGACTGTGGCAGTGACAATGAGCATAGAAAATGAACTTAACACTCAACCAATAATAGATATGGCTATCAATGTTGGTAAAAAAGTGTTCATTCCCAGAGTCTCAAAAAAAGATTTACTTTGGTTCGATTATAGTAAAAAATAGATTAAGCAAATCTAATTTTGGTATTTTAGAACCTAATCAGGAAGAAAATCTTGCACACAGCTTAAACGAGATTGATCTAATGATTGTTCCAGGGGTAGCTTTTACACCAGATAATTATCGAGTGGGATATGGCGCCGGATTTTTCGACCGTGTATTATCTGAATATAGTAAAGACACAATTTCGTTAGTGTTACCACCACAATTAATTGACAATTTTTCGCGTAACCAGTGGGATATGCCAGTAAAAAATATGCTAACTTAATCAACAAATACACAAAAATGCTTTCTCTCGATATATTAAGAGAAAGCATTTTTTAATTTTAATAAATCGATTAAACTAAGCAAAATCAACTACAACAGGGCTAGACTGAAATGACTCAACCAAAGCAGAATTAATTTTCAGCTTAATAATAACATTATTACTAAAATCATCAGATAGTTTTTTAATTTCTGGATGCTGAATGACTTCATCATTCATCGCTTTGTTCTCGATAATTTCAGCAACCACGGAGTTCGAACTCATCCTATATCCGGTCTGTTTATCAAACCAAGTAGCTATGGATACCTTGTTGTTGAATCTAATATTTTTGACGCGTGTGCTGTCTTTTTTTGTAACACAGTAGAAAACATTTTCCTCAGAATTAGATTGCTTAAACGTTATGATACTCGAATTAGCAATGTTGTCCGATGAAATAGTTGAGAGAATAATAATATTATCCAAGACGTTTAAGGAATTCTGAAATATATTATTGCTTTTACCTATTCCTGAATCGTGACTAAACTTCTTTCGCTGTTTCAGCAGCGTTAGTATTGTTAACGGAATTACTAAAATGACGTAACCAACTAAAGATAACACAAGGGACTGCGCTAAATAGCCTTTAATATTAAAGTAAACTACAAAAATCATGGAGAAAAAAATCGTTATTAGAAATATAATAAATAGCTGTATAAAACGTTTTGCGTACATGAATAAGAACTCCCATTTAGTATGTTTCAATTATATACCTTTAAATAGCCTACTAGCTACTTATCACTCGATAAATACATGCTCACTATAACACTCTGTGATAGCGAGCGTTCTGATTCAAAAGCATAGCAAACAAAAAAGTACTATGCTTGTAATGCTTCATGTCTCAACCTAATAAATTCATCCCCGTGTTGTGTCATCACATTGCTCATAAGTCAATAATTCGGACTATTTTTTATCTAGGGCTGAACTGATTAGGCAACTTTTATTTTTTGATTGGC
>NZ_BMBS01000071.1 GCF_014634805.1 Leuconostoc falkenbergense | reverse complement strand
CTTCTTTAAGATATTTCACCTCCTTTAATTCAACCGTGATTTTAATTTCCACTTGACTTATTACCACATGTCTTTTCACTTTATTGTAACCGTTTTACTAAATAACAACGTTACGTTTTTTTTCATTTTTTAAAAAAATTTGTGATTTAATTTTTTTAACGTCAGCAAAAGTGAACAAACTAGCGTTATGCATACTGCAATTATAGAGCTTCCTGACTTTTTAGGCGTTGCAGAGGTTTGTGGTAGTTGCTTCTTAAAATTGTTTTGCTCAATTTCTGATTGAAGAGTTGGTTTTTCAAAAGCGTTTTTGACAATTTTTTTGTTGTTAATTTTAGTTTCTGTTTTGGTTAATTTAGCAGGCTCTGGTATATCAACTTTTGTCTTAATGTAAATCGGCTCAGGTACATCAACCGCTGTTTTCACATAAACTGGTTCTGGTACATCAACCGCCCAGCCATGCGCCTCGGGTACATCAACAGCTGTTTTCTCGTAAACTGGCTCTGGTACATCAACCGCCCAGCCGTGAGCTTCGGGTACATCAACGGCTGTCTTCTCATAAACTGGTTCTGGCACATCAACTGCCCAACCGTGAGCTTCGGGTACATCAACGGCTGTCTTCTCGTAAACTAGTTCTGGCACATCAACTGCCCAGCCGTGAGCTTCGGGTACGTCAACGGCTGTTTTCTCGTAAACTGGTTCTGGCACATCAACCGCCCAACCATGTGCCTCGGGTACATCAACCGCTGTTTTCACGTAAGCTGGTTCTGGCACATCAACCGCCCAGCCATGCGCCTCCGGTACGTCAACCGCTGTTTTCTCGTAAACTGGTTCTGGCACATCAACTGCCCAACCATGTGCCTCCGGTACGCCAACCGCTGTCTTCACGTAAACTGGCTCTGGCACATCAACTGCCCAGCCATGCGCCTCGGGTACGTCAACCGCCCAACCATGTGCCTCGGGTACATCAACAGCTGTCTTCTCGTAAACTGGCTCTGGTACATCAACCGCCCAACCGTGAGCCTCCGGTACGTCAACCGCTGTCTTCTCGTAAACTGGTTCTGGTACGTCAACTGCCCAACCATGTGCCTCCGGTACGTCAACCGCTGTCTTCACGTAAACTGGTTCTGGTACGTCAACTGCCCAACCATGTGCCTCGGGTACGTCAACAGCTGTTTTCACATAAACTGGTTCTGGTACATCAACCGCCCAACCGTGCGCTTCGGGTACATCAACGGCTGTTTTCACGTAGACTGGCTCTGGTACATCAACCGCCCAGCCGTGAGCTTCCGGTACATCAACGGCTGTTTTCACGTAGACTGGCTCTGGTACATCAACCGCCCAGCCGTGCGCCTCGGGTACGTCAACCGCTGTCTTAATTTGAACTTGAGCATAAACAATCTTCGTCTCAATGTTGCTGGCGTCTGCCTTAACATGATTATCCCTAATCGCGTCTGGTTCCGCTACCTTAACATAATAATCACTAATACTTGGTTCCCCATTGTTACCTAAGTCATCATTTTCGGTTTGCCAGTCACTATACTCAACCGCTGACACTTCACCGGCGTTATTCACATGGTAGGTGGCTGTTCGGGTATACGTCACTTGATAAGCCTTATCGGCTAATAACTGCTTGCCTTGTTCGTCTACATAGTGAATCGTCTTGGTAATGACCTTTTCCAAACTGGCCTTATCCGTCCCACTTGGTTGCTTAGGATCATTTGGTATCTTCGGATCAATGATCGTCCCAGGATTGCCTGGATTTTCTGGCTTGTTCACAATTGTCCAGCTACTTAATCCTGGTGTCTCTGGACGCTCATAAGGCGCATAAACGTATCGTACTAATGTAGAGGGTAATATAATGTCTTTAACATTAATATAAAAATTACCTCCGTGTTGCTTAGCCCATGCCAATCCTGGATCGTTTGGATCTGATGAATATCCAAAGTAATGGTTAATCTTTCCATAACTTTGGTCAACATACGGAATATCATTTGAGTTAAATTTACATTCACCTTCATCCGTTGTTTTTAGCCAATGAAATTGCCAATTGTTAAATTGCTCAATTGCTTCCTGCAAACTAGGAGTTGGATTATTAATATTAGCAATATAAGTTTTTACATTTCCATACTGATCTTGCATGACCTGAAATCCTGCGTAAGTGTAGGCCCCATGAGCATCTTTATATATATGTGAAGAGCTAATATTATGATTCAAAAAATCAGTAAAACCAGCATCCATCTCGTTTTTGGTATAATCTAAAATTTGAGATGATAGCGTACCAGCTTCATGACCAATTGTTTTAACAAAATAGTAACCTGGAAAGGATATTTCATTCCCGTTGATTTTTGAGCTTACCTGATACTTATCAACGGTCGTCATTCCTTCGCTAATCACAGGATTAACTAATTCCTGATATATAATATTCCCGTTTGCGTCACGCTTTCCAGTATCTACTGAAAAGTGAACTTCTTGTTTCACTTTTTTAGGAATTACCAAATTACCATGTAACGGTTGTGGTGTTGTAGGTCTGTCAGATGTATACATGTACAGAGTAAATTCTAGAACACCATTAGAATTAATTGCATAACTAAAAATGCTCTGGCTTCCAAAATTCAAACTTGTATCGGCTGTTTTGATATTATCAACGACATATAAATTTGCTATTCGTTTTGATGTGTCAATTTGTTCAAAAATTATTTTGGTTGCATTATCATTAATACCGACAAAAAGATTTGCAGTATTCTTTGTAGGAGTCGGCTGTAAAATGAACCCGTTATAAGATACTAAATCATTGAACACACGATATGAGTTTCCATTTTCATCTTGAATTCGTTTTGGACAACCTGCAACATCAGCTTCTGAAATCACTGCAATGGATTTTTTCTCTTGATCTGTGAATTCAGATTGTCCGTTCGACATATTGTTTGGAATAGACTGGTCAGTCGTATTATTTTTTTCACTTGCCAAATCAGTATTTTTGTTTAAAGCATCACCTGCATTAATCTTTTCAACTCGTGAAGAATTTTTTTGATCTTGTGAATGCTCATTACTTGATTTAGTTAATTTTTCATCACCATAATTTGTTTCCGGTTGAGAAGACGTTTTGCTACTCTGATCTTCACCATTATCAGTAGTAGCAGTGGTATGTTTATGGTAGATTGCAAGAATTAACCGAACACTGCAAACTGCTGAAAAACCTTTCGTGGTGATTGCCAGTTGAGTGT
>NZ_BMBS01000070.1 GCF_014634805.1 Leuconostoc falkenbergense | reverse complement strand
TGATTCATCAGGATACTGACCACCTAAACATGCATCTGTGGTTTGCTAAAAAAAGCCAAGAAACGCGGCCTGAGATGCTAAAACAAGAAGGCAAGTATAAAGGGCAGCCAATAGGTGTTATACCTTTAGAACTAATTGAACAAGCCAAGCGACAGTTTAGAAAACAATTAATGTCATCACAGGAATTAAGGTGGCATCAGGGAATATTAAAAGGTGTTGGTGGCTTTAAAAAAGAAATTATTGAGACAGCGCCAGGGAACCTTTTAAATGACCGACACGCCAAAGCAATCAAGCAAATTTATGAAGCTTTACCTCAAGACATGAAAGGGCGGTGGCAGGTTGGTAACGCTCATTTAACCGCTGGAAAAGGCAAGATGGCAAAAGCAAATCAATTAACAAATCAACTATTAGATGATTTGTTTGCCAAAGAGCTTAATTCTGAATATGAAGGATTCAAGTCGTTAGCTCAAGAATATGATGCCATTAATATTGAAGACCAAGGTGTGATGCATAAGGGGCAACGCAAGTGGTCTGATAATAAGGAAGATGAATTAAGAAAACGCTTAGCGAATCAACTATATAAACATTTAGCACAAATTGAAGACACCTCAATAAATGATATTGACCAACAGATGTCTGAGTTACTAAGCAATGTAAAAAAGCGCGACAAAGGCGGCATCACAGCCAAAACTCAAATTGCATCTAGCCCTGAGGAAATTAAATTGTCCCCCAATCCGTGGTTCGACAATGTCAACCCAAATATAACAAAGAAGCACATAGGTGATCAGATGCCAGTGCAGGGTGGCTCGTTTAATAAAATTATTCGTTTGTGGCGCCAGGACATCCGTGCTGAGACAAACGCAGAACGTCAATTCTTAAGAAATCAAAAAGAAATTGAACAAGGAAAGGCTAACGAAGAATACGAGTCAGAAATATACAGAAGATTGTAAGGAGAAAAGTTTTCTTGTCAAATGGTTTTTTAGCATCTGTGAAAATTACAGATAAAATCATTATAATAGTTTACCCTCGACAAATAATGTAATGGCAATATCTCGCACCCTTTTAAAAATTTTTCATTTTAGATTAATTAATAACAAAATTAAAATAAATCAGTAATTTATTTATTCCATATATTAATTAGATTTTTTATAAGACATTAAAAGGCCGTAGCGATTATTTGAGTACAATTTCGTATTTCAAAAAAATATAAAAAAGCCAATCTATATTAGATTATCTAACAGGAAATGTTAATACTATAATAATTTGTGATAAATTCTAATCATATAATAAAGAGGGTTGTATTCGATAATGCTAGAAGATATTAATGACATTGTGAGAATTTTAAATGAAAATAACTTGACCCATATTTCTTTTAGGATTGGTGACTCTCAAATTAGTGTTCGGTTTATTTTTACAATCTAACGTTTGCAAATATTACAGATAAATTTACCTCGTACTCGTAACCTACTTCTGATTTCTAACTTTTCTCATAACTATTATTAGAATAAAGTTTTTTTAAAATTAAAACGGTCAATTTGCGCTGATTAGTGGCATAATATAATTATTGAAACTATGCAGAGAATGGAAACCAAAAGTCCATTTACGCTGTTAATTAAATTGTTTTACAGATGAAAAATCTAGAGAAACAGGTTTTAATTAAATGAAACAAGACTTGATAATTAACGTCAATATCATACTCATTTCTCTCAGAGATTAAAAATCAATAAGTCTGAGAATCGGGCAAGTATTAACGTATAAAAAAGCATCTAACAAAAATCGGAAGAATTTCCCTGAACATTATGTGAAATTTTGGAAATGTTTAGATTTGTTAATTTAACTTGAAAAAATAGATGTTCGCATCACAAAAGGAGACAAAACATGAGCGGTTCTATCCCGTTAATCGATAAAGAAATTATAAAACTCATATTAGAGCATCTGGCGTGGCGGTTGAGGTGACATATGATGATAATTGTCCCGTTTTGTTTAACGCAGAAGAATTAACAAATTTTGCTATTACCGCTATTACTAACCAACAACTACCGGAAGTGCAACAAGTCATTGATTTAGGGCCACAAAGTCCCTCTGAATACTTTTCTTATTATGGTGAAGTTATGCCAGCAACGTTCTTTTATATTGGCGCACAACCCCAAGACCGGGGTAATTACCCACATCATAGTCCACAATTCAAGATGAATGAGGACAGTATCTTAATAGCTGCAAAGGCGGTTGCGACGGTTATATGGCATTATTTTGATGACGAAGTCGCGCGTTAAATCTCGCTAAGCATATCGATTTTCGATTAGCAGATGATGTGCTATAATGTGATTTGTGATTAAGAAAAACTAATTTCCATTTAGGCAATTTAGAAAGGAGCATAACACATGATGCTATGTGACTGGACCGGAGCGTGCTGCAAGACAGGGCGTTTCTGAAGAAATACCCGTCATGAGATAACTTGTGATGGTTGCTTCAGAATTTAATTAATCAAATTCGATTTCAAAATAATAGGTTAAATTAAAGGACAAAAGCACATGACAAATTTTAACAATAACAACACAGCAATCGTCATTACGGACCCACAAAATGAATTTTTAAAGCCAGTTGGTAAAGGGTTCGGACTAACTAAGGATATTCTTGACAAGTATCAAACAATCGAGAATTTAGTAACATTAGTGCGTGAAGCGACTAAAAAGGGCTATAAAGTGTTTATTTCAGCACACTTTTTCTACCCACACGACCACAACTGGCAGTTCGGAGGTGCTGGTGAACAAATGATGTTGAGTGAGGGGATGTTTGCTCGTAAGAGCCAATTTGAACCGATTGAAGCAGGTAGTGGGGCTGACTTTATTGATGAACTTAAGCCATTTTTGGATGATATTATCATCACGTCACCACATAAGATTTTTGGCCCAGAATCAAACGATCTCTACCTACAATTACGCAAGAACGGTATCAATAAAGTCATCATGGCCGGCATGAATGCGAACTTATGCGTTGAATCTCACACGCGTGCCTTAGTTGAAAATGGCTTCGAACTTTTCGTAGCTAATGACGCCATTGGTGCACCTGGTCAGGCAGCCTATGATGCAGCAACGACTAATTTGGGTTATGTGACATCTGGCGTTAAGCCAACAGCTGATTTGATTTCAGAATTATAATATGAAACAAAATAAAAGGCACAATAGACTGACGCTGTTGTGTCTTTTTGTGTGGTTACGGCCGCAAGGACAATTGCTTTGTCACAAACTTTAAAGCTATAATGTAGCTATGCAAGTGAATGGGATGCACAGTGGCTAGGACAACAGTATCAAGACTATGGTTTCAAAACATCAATTCTGTGGTGCTCTTATACTAAAAAACTTACTAACATTAAAGGTGAAGATTATTCTCGACGGAGATGATCTTCACCTTTTTTAGA
>NZ_BMBS01000069.1 GCF_014634805.1 Leuconostoc falkenbergense | reverse complement strand
TGGAATACCCGTGTTATTAAATTGCTTTAGCCTGTTGTCAAGATTGGTAGTTTGACCAATTTTGATGTAGCCCGGAAATGATTTGTTTTCAAGGGCGTATAAGTAACCAATATCTGTCATAGCAAGAAATACTTTCCAAACTTTTTAACGTGAACGCTTGGCACGTATGTACGCACTCTGTGAGTGCTTTTTTATTGTTTTATTGGCGCAGTGGCGATGATTGAATAGGTGGGCATCCATGGACCAGTCCACCAACCAATAATGCCATAAGTCTTATGTTTTTGAATGCTGTAACCATTAGATTGTAGCACTGAGATATATTCATTTTTGTTATGTCCTGTATCAACAATTATCAGCATTCCGTTTGACTTTAAGACACGATCTGCTTCATTCAAAGCGTCTTTACGTGCTGAAGTAGGTTTAATATTATGAAGTGCTAAGCTTGTGACAACAAAATCATATTGGTTTTCTTCAAAAGGTAGATCTAACATGTTTGCTGTTTTAACATCTGCTACCCGTGATAACTTTTTTGATTCGATGATATCATTTGTATTTTTCAGGCTATTATTTGATTGATCTTTATTAAGCCATAAGTCAATACCCGTTGCATGTCCTTTTTCTGATAGGTGTTGCGCAAATTTCAACAGCACAAGGCCATGTCCAGTCCCTAAATCCAGCACCTTACTGTTTTCGGGGATAGTTAAATCAGCAATGATGCTGTCCCATATCATGGATTTTCCACGTATTGAGGTGTGTATGAATATCAAGCCGCCCAAAACCATGATGATACCGTAACAAACAGTCCATAAGTAACCGCTGAAGTGTTCGTGGAATATTAAAGCAAATAGAAGAGCTAGCAACCCAGCAACAATATAAAGAATTGGCACCAATGGTGCATCTAATCCCTGCTTTTTTAGTTTATTCATTTTCATCCCCCCAAAAGATGATATTAGTTTAAATTTGCACTTATGTAAGCACTCACTGAGAGTTCTTTTATTTTTGAATAGATTTTAAGAAATAATCTATTTGTCTATTGTTTTTTAAAACCACAACATTTTTGGTATTTTGAACATCAGCAAGCATTTTGATTATTGCAGGCTTTCGTTTCTTGTTAAATATCCATATCCAACGCACAAACTCAAAGTCAATTTTTTCAGGGCAGTTATCGTGCATGTCTGGTCGAGATTGTCCCTTATAGTGAATGTACCTTTTAAACACGTTATACAGACACATTGCTTTACTACGATCTATAAAAACAATGGTATCGGCTTTAGCTACTCGCATATCAAGCGTGGCGCTATAATTACCGTCTATAATTCATTGGTCTTTATCTAAGACATTGCTAATAACATGGCGTTGTTCATCTTTACTGCTCATTTCCCAGTTATCATGCCATAAAAGGGCGTCTAAATGGAAAACAGGAACGTTCATTTTGTGACTAAGTTTTCTAGCTAAAGTTGATTTACCAGAACCACCACAGCCTATAATCATAATTTTGTTATAGTTTTTCATTTGTAATACCTTTGTGTTGTTATTTACGACTATACTTTGAAAATTGAGCCAAGGAGTGGTATGAAGAAACTTAATTAAAGATTTAGAAATCAGCTTTGTTGTTAGATTTGTTAGGTTGATCACTGGTAATTAGGGGATGTTTTGCTTTTAGCAAATCAAACATATTGAATATAAGTGGTTTAGCTACAAAAAAGAAAATAGGGACAGCAACGAAAAATGTTTTAATCCAGTTTCCAATATAACCAATCAAAAACTGAGGGTATAGGGTGTGATGGATTACTGTGAACAATACCATCATTATTGATACATTAAACCATATAACCAACAAGGGTATGCTAACCTGCACAGGAACGTTTATTTTAATGATGTTTGGGAAGTAATTGTGTAACTTTAGAACGATTGGTAATGTTACGAACGTTCGTAGACAATATATAAATACGACGATTAATGGGTATACAATCAGTAAGCGAAAAAACATTTTTTCAGAGAAACCATAGCGAATAACTGTATTATAACTTGCCATGATAGCTACCATAGTGCATATAAGAGTCCAGACAGGTGTATCTGGATGATGTAGTAATTTATTGAAAAAATGTTTTTGGAGTTTCATATATTTTCCTCGATTGTTTTTTAATGTCATCCCCGCCCATAGTTTAAACAGGAGACCGATGTACAGAACTGGCTTCCTTTTAATAACGAACAGTTATTTTTTCGGTTTTTCTAATGATCAAATTAATTGAGCAGTGGCTACCATTATTCCCGCAATCAAGAATAAGGCACCAGAAAATTGATAAGTTTTATTATTTTCATTTTTGGACAAAACCAAAAAAGTTATACCTAGAATGAAAAAGAGTAAAGACGTCATAAGTAGTGGTTTCATATTGAGTTCTCCAGTGAGTTATTTGTTTGTTGAAATAAGTCGTTCATTAGCCGAGTAGCTGTCATGTTAGCTTGCTTTTCAGCAAGTAGTGTCTTGTAACGCTTTTTGTTTGAATAATCAGCGGGGATGGAATCCCTATCAAGTCACTTACTGATAGTAGGTGGCTTTTTAATTTGAAAGTGGTTAGCGACATACTCAGCTTGCTTTTCAGCTAACAGCGTTTTCATTGAGTGGCGTTTGTCATCCCCGAAGACATCAAAGTCAGCGTGTGCGCTTTCGTGTACGATAGTGTGTAGTTGTTGCCACTCTGGTTGTAACGTGTTTATAAATATCTTAGTGCCATTGCTATCTTTCACAACCTCACCAAAATACTTATTATGTTCTACCTCAATACCAAAGAATTTGTAATCAGGGAAACAGTCAATATATAACTAAATATTTGTCATACATGTGTCGCCCCGCAATCACAAACGACGTTTTGATAGTTTAGCAATCTCAACAAGTTTTTTAATTTGTTCTATCTCTTCGGGTGTGGCGCTAGGGTCAATGAAATAGGCGACTTGTTTTTGTCCCTCTGTGAGTGGTGGCTCATCCCCGTTATCATCCACAGCAGGCGTTTTAAGCGGGTTATCAGTCTTGCCTTGTAGATACTCTACTGTGGTATCTAAAGCGTCAGCAATCAGTGAGAGCATGGCAAAAGAGGGAGTATATTTATCAGTTTCAATTTGTGCAATGCTTGAACGTGAAGAATTAACTAATTCAGCTAGAGAAGTTTGAGTTAGTTTTTTTATTTTGCGCTGTTCTTTCATGCGTTCTGATGTAACAGACATATTAGCACCTCGATTAAATGTTAAGAATTTATAAAGCACTTAATCAAAAATGAAACTTAATTAAGAAACTTTAAAGCGTATTGTACAGTGAACTAACAAAAGTTATAGTTTAATTATTGAATGTTAGTTTAACGAACAAAATATATTTACTTGTACAGTGAATATACACTAATCATACCAGACAATACAGGTCAATTAAAGGCAAATAGATACATTTAAGTGCAAGAGTGAACCACTATAAAAGCAAC
>NZ_BMBS01000068.1 GCF_014634805.1 Leuconostoc falkenbergense | reverse complement strand
GCTTATTAAAATAGCGCTTCTTTAAGATATTTCACCTCCTTTAATTCAACCGTGATTTTAATTTCCACTTGACTTATTACCACATGTCTTTTCCTAAATACTACGATAACGAACTATTTAGATAAAAACGAGTTACAATCACGGGCAAATTGTTACATTCCCACCATTTTTGAAAGGATAAACGCTATTATGACAACTAGATTTGAAATCACTAACCAAGAAATTCAAACTGCCTTTTTAAATGTACTCAATTCAACTGATTTTTCTAAATTAACCATCAATCAAATTTGTGACGAGGCTGGTATTAGTCGTATTACTTTTTATCGGCACTACGCTGACAAATACGATTTACTCTCCACGATTAATACTACCCAAATCAACACGCTGAAAAAGTATATTCAAAATAGACTGCATCAAAAAGATATTTCAAATGCCTTATTACAGATGACAGAATTTCTTGAACATGATGCCACAACAATGAACCGACTCTTAGAAATAAAACATATTAACCATCAAGCCAGTTTAGAATATAAACTCAAAAATTTGTTGTATGACGAATTCTATGATTATATGCTTCACGAACTTCAAACTGATATCATCAAAGGCATGCCAGTGGCTTATTTTTCAGAATTATATGCTGCTAATGCAACGATTTTTATCAAATACAGTCTTGATAAAGGACCAAATCCACAACTGATTACCTCTTTGAATCAATTGCAAAAATTTGTATTTGAATTCTTAAAATCAGATTAGGACGTTATTGATAATAGTAAGACAAAAAAATCGTAGTAAAAACTACGACCTTAGCAACTATGCAACTTAACTAATCTAATGATTGCAAATTATATCGTTCAACTAAGTTAATCAATGTACTAGCATAGGTTGGTGCAGTCGCATACCCTGCTGCTTGTAAGCCATTAGCCATCGCCACATAATTTTTGGCATTAATCACCCCGTTGGCAGCATAGCGACTGTTCGCCAATAAGAAATTCGTGTGGTCTTGAAACGAAGCCATCTGTGAACGATATGATCTAAATGGCGCCAAGACTGTCACCCACTTGCCATTCACATATTCAGATGTGTTCATGTTTACAATTGAACCTTGCCAACCAATCCCTTGCTTAATGCCAAATAAGTTATAGTACGGTGCTGAAGCTAAAGTTGATTGTCCCCAGCCACTTTCAAGAATTGCCTGTGCGACCGTAACCGAGGCTAATACACCTGTCCCAGCTGTGGCAGCTTTTGCATCAGCCACAGCAGTATTTAGCCAAGCAGCTTGGGTAGCACTCAATCCAGTAGTTAAAATACTTCCCCCTGTTGACGTTGCTACATTTGTAGTATTAGGAGTAGTATTGGTAGCTGCTGTTGCAGCAGTTTTTAATACTTGCCCGACATAAATTGTACTTGACAAATTCAAGCCATTTAAAGACAACAATGTATTAATATTTACCCCTAATTTCGCAGCAATGGCATAAAGTGTATCGCCAGAATTAACCTTATAACTACCGGTTGTTGTCGTCGTTGTACTGGTAGTAGTGGTTGCCTTAGAAGTAGTGGTTGATGATTGATTAGTACTCGTAGTAGTTTGGGAAACTTTCAAAACCTGCCCAATACGAATCGCATTGACATTGCTGATTTGATTTAAATTAGCAATTTGCGCAAGACTCATATTATAATTTGCAGCTATTTTAGAAAGTGTATCACCTGATTTAACTGTATAGGACGATGTATTATTAGTACTAGTTGACCCGCTTGTTGCAGACTGAGCTGAGGTAGTTGTTTGCGTCACTTTTAAGACTTGACCGACCTTGATCATGTTCACATTTGTTATGTTGTTTAGCGAAGCCAACTGTGCTACTGTCATTTTATTTGAACTAGCAATTTTGGAGAGTGTATCACCTGATTTAACAGTATAGGTCGCTGTACTAGTGGATACCGTACTGGTAGTAATCTTTGTATTACTATTATTGGCATTGCTTTGGTTCGTAGTTACACTTGATCCAGTTATTTTTAGCACTTGCCCAACGCGGAGCACATTGACATTGCTGATTTGATTTAAATTAGCGATTTGTGCAAGGCTCATATTATGATTAGCAGCAATTTTTGATAATGTATCTCCAGATTTAACGGTATAGGTATTATTAGATTTTGTCGTGATTTTTGTTGAAGAGCCTTTACTGGCTAATTCAGATTTTGCCAATACTAATTTTTGACCAGAGTAAATCGTGTTTGAATCCAAATGATTCGTTAATTTAATCTGGTTAACGGTTAAATTATTTTTTAATGCAATGGCATATAATGTGTCACCAGTCTTGACATTATATGTCGTACTCGCAGAAACTTCAATTACTTGGCCACCTACAACTGATGCTGCAACTGCACTAGCTATCAAACTTTTTTTCATACATTCTCTCTCACTTTCAAAATCAATAGATAGTTAAATTATAACATATTTCTTAAGTTTGTTAAGAAATACTTAAGAAAATAAATTATAAAATTCTCTCTGACATCGTTTGATTGACGTAAACAAAAAAGCGAACCAGAATTAACTGAAGTGAACCCCAATAGTTGGACAAAATAAAATTAATTAACTAACTGACTCAGTGGTGAGTTGCCGATATCGAATCGGCGACAGACCATTGAGTTTTTGCTTGATACGGTGATTGTTGTAATAATTGATAAAGTCGTCAACGACCACTTTGAAATCATGAAATGATTCGTACTGTTTATGATGCACGATATTGGCCTTCAAAATATGGAAAAAGCTCTCAATTGGTGCATTGTCGACTGGTGTTGATTTACGGCTCATGCTTTGTGTCATGCCGAAATCCTTCAACGTGTTAATGAACATCGGTGTCTGATAATGGAATCCCTGATCACTATGAATAATAGCCCCACGATGCTTCGATAAAGACTTTAATGGCCGCATGACAAGCGCCATGGTTGGTGTTTTGGCTAAATGATACGACAGGACTTCACCTGCATATAAATCGACGAACGCCGTCAAATAAGCTTTATTATGATTGTTCAACTGAATTTCAGTGACGTCTGTGACAATCTTTTGGTAAGGTGCGTCAGCTTGAAAGTCACGCTTGATGACACGTTCGGCAATCCGCCCTACTGTACCGCGGTAAGAATTATAACGTCGCTTACGCGTGTTATACGTGGTGCTGAGGAGTGCGTTTTGGCGCATAATTCGCAGCACGTGCTTGTGGTTCACCAAATAACCTTGGTCGTGCAACAACGTTGTCACGCGACGATACCCATATTCGGTTTGAAATTGTGGTGACTTAATTTGACGGATGACGTCTGCTATTTTGTTGTCTGATGACGTATTGAGCGGATGAGCTTCTAGATAATAATACGTACTCCGTTTCAAGCCAATTAGCGCTAATAAATCAGCCAATTTAAAATATTTAGTCCGCCTTAGTGACGTTACTGCCGTTTGTTTTTCTCGGTTCGTTGATCCACTAAGGCTTTTAATTTTTTTAGAACAGCATTCTCCATCTTAAGTTGGTTGCTCTTATACTAAAAAACTTACTAACATTAAAGGTGAAGATTATTCTCGACGGAGATGATCTTCACCTTTTTTAG
>NZ_BMBS01000067.1 GCF_014634805.1 Leuconostoc falkenbergense | reverse complement strand
TTGAGTATCGCTTAGCTTTCATAATATAAAAAAACTCCTATACTTGATTATCTCGGATTATGCCCTAGAAATAAAGCAGTCCGGATTTTCAGTATACGAGCACAAGGTATTAAGGGTGAGAAAGGTGACAAAGGCGATACGGGTACTGTTGACAATGCCGGCTTGACATCAGCGCCAGCTTTTGTTGAGCTTCAAACACAAGTTAATAATAGTGCTGTGGGAACTAACTTGTTAACTAATTCTAATTTTTCATCTGGACTAGGTAATTGGATGATAAATAAAGGAACTAATGCAGATTGTAAAGCAGCAGTAACAACTGATTCTGATGGCGACACTTGTATTCATATCACTGGGACTGGAAATGCGCTTGGT
This sequence comes from Leuconostoc falkenbergense, assembly GCF_014634805.1. GTDB lineage: Bacteria > Bacillota > Bacilli > Lactobacillales > Lactobacillaceae > Leuconostoc > Leuconostoc falkenbergense. The sequence continues at coordinate 3,237 of NZ_BMBS01000067.1, read as the reverse complement.
TTATATTGTAGTCCAGTATCTTTTAACCAAAATCAGGTAACGACTGGTTCAACATTGGTAAAAGGAACTGGTACAGTTAATGTGGTTGGGTTTGGGTATAAACCCGCCTATAATTTTGGCACAATTTCACCAGGATCTTATTCTAAGGTTGGTTCAACAATGAAGGCGGATTCCGGCCGACCCATTTTTCGTGCTTATTTCAATTCTGTTGCTGGTGTATTAGACATATACATTAAGTTTGTCAAGCTTGAAACTGGTTCTCGTGCAACTGATTGGTCAGCTAATCCATCAGAAGTTTTGACGAAATCAGATTACGCAAAAATACAAGCAGCTATTGTAGCGCTAGGAGGTTCTTTGAAATGAGTTTTGATTTAAGCGAATTCTTAACAGAAGGGTTAATTAGTAGTGTTAACGATGGATTGATTCCGTCGGACTTAGCAACTGTTTACGCTGGAAATTATCTAGTAAAATCACTGATTACCCAAGATCAGGTTACTCAAGTGTCCGACGCAATTACAGCCTATTCTGCGCCTCACTCACCCGCACCAGAAGATTATATTTAAAGGAGATCACATGCAAGTAAATAGTATTTCAGATGTTATTATCGCAATCGCTTTGGCAGCTATTCCAATCATTGGTGGTTGGATTGGTAAAGTCATTACTGGTAATAGCAAAGCTACAACGTTGATTAACGTTCTATCACCATTGGCTAAGGCTGCAATCGTAGCCATGCAAAAGTTAGGTGTGACGCAATATTTAGAGGGCGAAGCTAAGAAGTCTGGTGCCGTTGATATTGTCAAGCAAGCGTTATCAGCGCTAGGGTTATCAGACGCCGATGAAGCAATAATCAAGAACGCTATTGAAAAAGAATATGCTGTATTGATTAATGAATTGAATCAGACGTACCCACAGATAACGGCTGAACAAGCTAAAGCGCAAGAGGCAGCAACACAACAAGCTAGTGAAGTAGCGAAAGTTGATGAGTTAGCCAAAGCACAACAGGCATTAGCTGATGCACAAGCAAAGGTTAACGCCTTACAGAAATGAATAGATTAAAAACCGCCCGACTGGATTATTTCCGGTTGGGTGGTTTTTTGATTGTACGATGAATATGTGTTATTGTTGTTTCAATATATTAATAAAAAATTTGGAAACACTTATCATGATAATAGTAGATGAATCAGGCAGTATCACTAGGAACGAAAATCCTTGGAATAGATATTTTATAATTTCTGTGATCGAAACACAAGAACCAAAAAATGTCATTAGATACTTTAGAAAAGCTAAAGAAAACTATATAAAACACCATCCTGGTAAATGCAAAAACATGGATATCACAAAAGAAATAAAAGGCTCTTCAATGTCTTGCAAAATGAAATCCTATATCTTTTCGGAGCTGCGTAATCACACTGATATCACTTTCAACTATATTATTATCGACAACTGGAATTTGAAACCTCAATTGTACGAAGATCCGGAGAGATGTTTTAATTTTATAATACAGAAATACTTTAGCAGACTTAGAGGTCGCAAAAGCGATGTGGTTGATATATTGATTGACGAAAGAAATTGCACAGTTAAAAGCGTTAACAGCTTGTCAATGTATTTGCGCATTGCCCTGTGTTTAGAAAAAGATATTTTTAAAGATATTTCGAGTTGCTTATATGGAAATTCAAAAGCCTCTGACTTAATTCAAGTTGCTGATTTATTTGCAAACTGTCTTGAAAGGGCATGCCGAAGTCAAGCGCTTGGCCAAACAAATTCTGGCAATATTAGATCGATAAATATAACGCAGACAAATCACAATATGTATTTTCCTTACCAGTATAATGAAATTAGTTTTTTTAGTTAAATAGCTTGTATTTATAACAAGTGATGTGTTATTATTGGTGTGAAGGGTACTGTAATTCTTGCCAATCTGCGAACACACATTTCCTAAAATGTAAATAACGTAAGTTGCCTGTATGGTAATCAGACACATGTATGGCCCTTCTAATAGGAACTTTAGCACCGCATAACTGCGGTTTTTTATTTGCACTAAACCCGCACAAGTGATACCATTAAATAGCCCAACAAACACGGTCGTAAGTATACAATTTGTTTGTTGGGTTTTAATTTGCATTAGTATGTGAATAATTGTACAATAAAATCAAATGCAATAGCATTTTACCCAACAGAACACCAGCGCTTTTCTATTTTGTAATCCTTTAAACTAACATACCTGTTGGGTTTTTTATTTGCATTTAAAATTTAAATAGCTTACAATAAGTAAGCCTTATGTTGACACTACCCAACAGAATCATAATTTCATCTCTCCCAGACTTTAATTGTATGTATCCTTCTGCTGGGTTTTAATTTGTGATAAATTAAATGAGTAGTTCTTTCAAGGGTGGACTACAAGCTCAGCGGGTTAATTGATGTTACACTGTTGAGCTTTTTTATTACCCAAAAATAAATTACATGATACAATAATTACACAGCTCAACAACGGCTCTTTTGAATGTTATCTCTTTTGGTTTTTATGTTTACGTGTTGTTGAGCTTTTTGTTTGACTAATTAAGCTATGTAGTGATAATATATAAGCATAGTAGGTGACTATTTAGCCCGATGTGTCCTAACATTAATTCATAATATGCAAACTCTCCCATGTCGGGTTTTTTATTTGCAATAAATAAAATACAATGTTATTACTTATGTAAGAAATATTTCTGCTACAATGTAAATCTCACTGGAATATGTTAAGCGTAATGTTATCCTGATAACAAAGTACGCGAGGTACATTGGGTCGACCTAGCACGGGTCGATTTTTTATTTGCCCTCAACCCGCACAAGTGATACAATTTAATAGCTCAATAAACATGTTCTTTGAACAGTACAAATTATTCTCTCTCTCAATGAATAGTGTTTGTTGGGTTTTTATTTGCTATAAATTAGTAGGTGATATACAATAAACATGTGAGTAGATACCTCAATTATACTCACTCCCCCAAGTGTACGTCTCCCCAAGATGTGCACTTTTAATTTGCTTTATTTTAGTAAGCGCGTTATGCTTGCTTCAAACACAGAATGTGTTTTACCCAAAAGTGGTTTTTCAACGTACTATAATGCTTCGCGGTTAATCCTTTATAATCAAAATCAACCCCTTTGGGGTTTTTATATTTGGTAGATTGCAAGAATTAACCGAACACTGCAAACTGCTGAAAAACCTTTCGTGGTGATTGCCAGTTGAGTGTTTTC
>NZ_BMBS01000066.1 GCF_014634805.1 Leuconostoc falkenbergense | reverse complement strand
AAACACTCAACTGGCAATCACCACGAAAGGTTTTTCAGCAGTTTGCAGTGTTCGGTTAATTCTTGCAATCTACCGTAATTTAAAATCAGTTATTTGACAAATAAGAAAAATTAGAATACAATAATAACAATTTAAAAATCATAGAGGTTGCTATTGACATCAGTAGCTTGTGGAGTATTTACAGATACGAGGAAGCAAGTCAAAGGGGAAATAGCCGAAGCACTAGTACTGTAAGGTTAGTTAGCTGGGTCGTTAGTCAATAACTGGCGGACTGTCGCGCAAGCGGAGTGCTATGTGGTTGATTGCAATTTAATTGGAATCCATGGCTACTAGTTTGTGTGCTGTGGATTTTTTCTATATAGAAAGGCAAGTGTGCGACATTGATTTAATGGACGTACCTAAAGGGACTGATGGTAGAAGCAATTACAAGACCAACTGAGATGACAATTTCTTTGGCTGCAGTTAAAAATAACATTGAAGTGGTTAAAGCCACTTCTGGTGCGGATAAAGTTTTTCTAGCTGTAAAATCAAATGGTTATGGTCACGGCTTGCATACAATGGCTGAAGCTGCCGTGGCTGGTGGTGTGTACGGTCTTGCTGTTGCTATCATTGATGAAGCGTTAGCGCTACGACACCAACGTTTGACAGTCCCTATTCTGATTCTAGGTATTTCACCAGCGGAGTATGCCGAATTAATGGCTGTACAACATATTATGGCGACAGTTGTCTCGATAGATTGGCTGAAAACAGCAGAACAACACTTGAGTGGTGAACAGCGTTTACCAGTAACTTTGGGACTAGATACGGGAATGGGGCGCATTGGTTTTCGAGAACGTTCTGAAGTGGCCGAAGCAATTGCTTTTGTACAGGCACATGCAGATAAATTCGAATATGTCGGTTTGTGCACCCATTTTGCTGAATCCGATTCATCTGACACACGCTATTTTGAGAAGCAGCTCAAACGTTGGCATGCTTTGACCGACGGTTTACCAAAGCCTGAGTATTATCATGTAGCGAATTCTGGTGCAGCACTGTATCATCCAAATGAAGTACCACATGAAGTTATTCGAGTTGGTACTGTGATTTACGGTATTGAACCATCTCGTGGTGAGTTAGCTGATGGTCATGACTTGATGCCTGTATTATCATTACGTAGTCAGATGAATTTTGTTAAAAAATTACCGGCTGGAGAAGGCATTAGTTACTCTCATATTTATACCACGTCTGAAGACGAATGGATTGGGACAGTTCCAATTGGTTATGGGGATGGGTGGTTACGTTCATTAACTGGTTTTAATGTGATTGTTGACGGACAATATGTACCAATTGTAGGACAAATTGCCATGGATCAGCTGATGATTCGCCTACCGCATGAATATCCACTTGGCACAACAGTAACATTTATCGGCGTGGACGGTGATTTAGAAAACACGGTAGAAGATGTGGCGCAATATGCCAAATTAGCACCGTGGGAAATCACCACAGGTTTCCATGAACGGATACATCGTATTTTAGTAGATTAGGAGAAAATCATGACAAAAGCATATAATGTCGCTATTTTGGGTGCCACGGGTGCTGTGGGGACGAGACTCATTGAACAACTGGAACAGTCAACAATACCAGTAAATTCTTTGAAATTATTGGCTTCACCACGTTCAGCAGGTAAACAATTAGAATTTAAAGGTGAAAAAATTACTGTTGAAGCGACCACGCCAGACAGCTTTGATGGTATTGATTTGGTTTTGGCAAGTGGTGGTGGTTCAGTCTCAGCTCAATATGCGCCAGAAGCGGTTAAACGCGGGGCAGTGGTAGTTGACAACTCGAGCTATTGGCGCATGAACGATGATGTGCCACTTGTTGTTCCTGAAGTTAATGAAAGCGCATTATCATCACATAACGGCATTATCGCAAATCCTAATTGCTCGACCATTCAAATGGTAGTCGCATTAGCACCCATTAAACAACAATTCGGCTTGAAGCGTGTGATAGTATCAACATATCAGGCTGCATCAGGTGCTGGTCAGTCTGCTTGGAATGAATTGGTGGCAGAGACAACGGCTTATAATGCTGGTGAACCAGTTCACGCCAACATTTTACCAGTCAAGGGAGCGCAACACCACTATCCTTTGGCTTATAATTTATTACCACAAATTGACGTTTTTGAAGATGATGGTTATACACATGAAGAATGGAAAATGATCCATGAAACTAAGAAAATCATGTTTGGTGACAAAAATTCTAAAGCTGTCAAAGTAACAGGTACAGCTGTACGCGTACCGGTACCCATTGGACATGGAGAAACGGTTTATTTTGAAACTAATGACGGCGCTGGGGCGACAACGGCTAGCATTCAAGCAGCTTTACGTTCAGCCGCTGGTGTTGTGCTAGAAGATAATCCAGCAGAACAATTATACCCACAGCCAGTTAATGCAGCTGGTAAGCGTGAAACATTTGTTGGTCGCGTGCGTCCTGATTTGGAAAATGATGATAGTTTCCACATGTGGGTCGTGTCAGACAACCTGCTAAAAGGTGCTGCATGGAATACTGTTCAAATTGCAGAGCGTCTTGTTGCACTCAACTTAGTTAGGGTGCCACAGGGTGCGTCTGATAAGTTTCCAGTGACAAAATAAAAAAAGTGCTACTAAGCGCTTTTTTATTATCATTCACTTTTTTTGCAAAGATAAGATCATACAATATCAGTGTTGGTGACGTGTTACAATTAAGGCATGATAATCAATGAAATCATTATAATCATCGTATTTTTTAGTTTGGCTATATTGCTGAATTACCAAATCAGGACGAATGTGGCTTCTTTACAAGTTGGCGCTTACGTGCTTTTTATGTTGGCTGTGTTTGGGTATTTCATGTATACACTTTTTCGGCCTGATAATAATGTCGTTTATCATGTTGCATTGATAGTTGGCATGATTGGTGATTTTTTAGGGTTAAGTCTCTTATTAGTTTTGCTGTTTTATAGCTATAAAAAGTGGCATCAGTCGGGACACACGTTTGCTAATATGGTTTTGTCTGGCATGATTATTTTTTATGTTGTGCTTAATGTCTCTATTTATTTACCACAATGGCTGCCATCAGATATCTGGCAATTGCGTGGTGTTATTTCATGGTTGGCTTTATTTGTGTTATGGCAATTTTTGCGCTTTTTCATTACGAGTATAATTTACGGTTTTGTTATCAAGCGTCCTGAAATAGGACCATTAGTGGTGTTAGGGGGCGGATTGGTTGATGGCTATTTTGTTGGTCGCATTGTGAGTCAACGCATTAAAGCGGCGGTGAAGGATGCTAATCAAATGACACCTTACCCGATGATTGTTTTTTCAGGTGGACAAGGTGAAGATGAACTCGTTTCCGAAGCTCAAGCAATGCGAGATTATGCAGTAAAAGAGTTGCACGTACCAATTGAAAAGACAATGCTTGAAGATCAATCACGCAATACGTTTGAAAATATCAGAAATTCATCAGAAATGTTACACACACCTTTTACTTTTTATAGTAGTGACTATCACATTTTGCGAGGTGCAACATTAGCACAACAGCAAAAGGTAACTGCTAATGGGCGTGGTGGTAAGAGTCCTTTTCCATACCGGATTATTGCTTTTTTGCGTGAATTTTCTGGTGTGATGAATATTAAAAAGAAAGCACAGATAATTTGGGGCAGTCTTTTGTTTTTTGTAGCAGTAGCAGTTGTTACCATAGTTTTTAGATAAAAAATATATACAATCGTTATAAAAGTATGATATGTTATTGGTAGATTGCAAGAATTAACCGAACACTGCAAACTGCTGAAAAACCTTTCGTGGTGATTGCCAGTTGAGTGTTTT
>NZ_BMBS01000065.1 GCF_014634805.1 Leuconostoc falkenbergense | reverse complement strand
CGCTCCATATTGCGGTATTCCTTATTAAAACGTTCATAAGGTGTTGAACCTTGCAGTGCAATACGCATTGGCTTACGGTTGATTTTATCAGCGATCACTTCTAAATCTTTCTGCTTAATTGTCCTAAAGGTCGTTTTCTTCGGGATAAATACTCGCAATTCACGGTTTTTATATTCGTTTGTCCCCCTTTCCTGTGGTGAAGAGGGTGTTGCATAGTATATTTTGGTCTTGTATTCCTGCTGGACGACTTCTAAAAAGTCCCATGACATGAACTCAATACCATTATCAGCCGTGATTGTGCGTACCCATTTGCCATAATTCTTATAGAAGTATCTAAAGCCTTTAATCACATCAAATGATTGTTTACTGTCAATTTTAACCAGTACATAAAACCTTGTCTTACGTTCAACTAAGGTTAAAATAGCGCTCTTATCGTTAATTTCGCCATTCTTACCCTTTGCTGGCAAAACTAAATCAATTTCCCAATGTCCGAATTGTCTACGAGTATTTATCTTTGGTGGTCGTTCATAAATTGAATGACGAACTAGAATACCCTGTGACTTTAATTTAGAACGCAGTCTATCAATCTCACGCTGTTTTTGATACTGCGTTTTAATTTTAACTTTTTCAGCATCTGTATTATTGGCACGTTTGCGATAATAGGGTCTTAAATAAATTTTACCCTGTCTCGCCCAATTTCTAATCGTTGATGCCGAGACTTCAATATCTGATACATGAGCTTCAGCAATTTGTTCAGGTGTCCAATGTTCAACATTGACCCAATGCTCTATCAGTTCTTTTAACTCATCTGTCAACAATTTTGAACCGTTGCCACGTCTCACACTTCTTTGAGTGGCGATAAATTGACCACGCAAGGCAGAGTATTTAATACGAGAATGAATTTCAAGATTATACAATTGACGTTTACTTAAATTACTAAAATCAAAGATATTGCCTTGTTTTAATTCTCTCGATATAGCAGACTGCGAGCGATTAAGTTTTCTAGCGATTTCAGACTGCGTTAGTTTTTCATCATTCCACATGTGTTCAATCAAATGTCGATCATTTTCATGAATACGTGGATATTTTATTTGGTCTCGAGGTAATTTCTTAGTCATATAATTTATTTTTACTCCTAATTAGTTATGTGAATAAGATAATAATATCACACCTAAACTATGCTTAAAAGCTTACAAATAAAGCATATATAATTGTGAACCTATTAGCATGACTTTTTATTTTAAATTATTATTTTGTAAAAACAGTATTTAATTTTTTTTACAAAAAAACCTATCAAAGATATCTTTGATAAGCTTTTGTTTAATTTATTCAGTAGTGAACGACACTCATTCAAGGTCTTTTTTGGATTGCAACCATAGATATAATCCTGAAACAAAGCAAGCAATACCATACTTAAACATGAAGAATTGGTTCGCTAAATATCCTTTTGGAAAAAACAAATCACACACGATAATGGCTACTAACATAAAATATGCACTTTTCAAACTAATCAATGTTGTTCTTTCATCACTTTTTCCTGTTTTAATCGAATAAAATATTACAAAAGCAGCGCTAGACATGACAAAAACAAAACCTATACCAACTAATAAGTTAAAATTGCCCACAGACTGTTCAGACCACTCTTTTAATGGATAAAACAATGCATCTGGTATATCACTTAAACTATTAATCTTCATTTTCTGTTCCCCCTATGTCATAAGAAAAAATATCCGTTAGATCTACCTTAAAAAAAGTTGCAATTCTAAATGCCAATAAAAGCGTTGGAAAATATTTTCCTTTTTCCATAACAAATATTGTTTGCTTTGAAACCCCTACTTTTTCTGCTAGTTCCTGTTGAGATAATCGAGCTAAGACACGGAATTCATATACTTTATTATTGATTGAGTCACCAAAGTCTTTTTTCATTTACTTTATCTCCTTGAAATTATAGTACATCATACTTATCAAAAAGTAAAGTAAAGTTATACAAAATAAACTCATTGTTTATACAGTTATATTAAAAAACAATTTTGATATGAATAAATTTGTATTTTCATTTCACTCCTTGTTCTTTTAATTGTCGCTTGGCTTGATACAACTGTTCTTCAATTCTGTTCAAACCACTTTCGTTATTGCGATCAGTTCCCTTAATCAACAAGTCTAAATCACGATAAGCAAAGGTCAACTCAATTGATTTTGAAACCAAATCTTGCACCCTAGATGCTAATTCTTTGTTAAAAAAAAGCACATCTCCATATGTTTGAGATTGTGCTTGTCTGATTTTAGCTTGTAATTGCATTGATACGCTTAACGTTGTTTGGAAGTTTGGCGCACCAGCTTTGAATTGAAAGCCTTGTCTATCACTTTCTAACGTTTGGTATAGTTGACTATATAAGTCTCTAAACCGTTCTAACTGCTTAATATACAGCTCTAATTGTTCAGGTTTTAACCATATTTTTGTTGGCATCTTGTTTATTCCTTTCACTTTTAAATGCAACCAAAAAAGCTAGTAGCTGTTAAGCACTAACTCATTTTGTGGCTAATTCTTTATTGTTGAAAAACTTCTCAATTTTTTTATATTTTCAGATATTTTCTGAATTTTTTACCATGTCTACTTTCTATGCAAAATAAACTCTGCTTAATAAATTTCATGATATGATTAACGAAAAAGAGGTATTAGCAATATGGTAAAAATTGTTCTTTTAGATGGCTATGAGTTAAATGACGATTTAGATTGGGATAAGTTAAGATCTGTTGGCGACTGTACTTTTTATGACCGTACCAATACAGCTAATGAAAAAGAAATAATAAACCGAATTGATGGTGCAGAAATTGTTATCACTCACAAAACTCCTATAAATGACTATGTTATTTCCCAATCTAAAAACCTGAAGTATATTGGAATTATGGGTACAGGTTATGATGTTATTGACCTAGAAAGTGCTAATAACCACAATGTTGAGGTAACTAACGTTCCGACCTATGCCCGTGATGCGGTAGCTCAATTTACTTTTTCTCTCTTACTTGAAGTGACGGGACAAGTTGGACTACATAACCAATTAGTTCATCAAGACCGATGGTCACAAGGACCAGATTTTACATTTTGGGACAAGCCTTTATACGAATTAAAAGAAAAAACACTAGGTCTTATTGGCTACGGTCATATAGCTCAAAAAGTAGCAAAATTAGCTCATGCATTTGAAATGAATGTAGTGTTCTATAATCATCGTCCTAAAAAAATAAAAGAAAATTGGCTTAAACAAGTTTCGTTAGATGAAATATTGAAAACGTCGGACGTTATTAGTCTACATGTTATTCAAACTCCTCAAACAATCAACCTAATTAACAAGACAACACTGGCTAAAATGAAGTCCACTGCTATCCTCGTGAATACTTCAAGAGGAAAACTAGTTAATGAAAGCGATGTGGCAGATGCTCTGAATCATAATCACCTATATGCTTTGGCAACTGATGTAGTCAGCAAAGAACCAATTCAAGCAAATAATCCTTTACTTAAAGCTAAAAACTGCTATATAACCCCTCACATTGCCTGGGCGCCGTTTGAAACACGTGAAAGGCTTCTAGCCATTACAACGTCTAATTTACAAGCATATCTTTCAGGCAGCATAGTTAACAGTGTAATTGAAAGAAAAAAATAGTCAATTTTTAACTTATGAAGTGCTGCGATATTTATTCACTACATAGCATTATTGAATGAACGCAGGCATCTTCATTTTTTTCGGTTTTAAATGCAAACAAAAAAGCTAGTCTCTTTTTAGCATTAAGCCATCTTGTGACTACTCATATGGTAGATTGTAAAATTAAACCGAACACTTGAATAAAAAAGCCGCAGCGCCTTTAATGGTAATTGTCTAAAACA
>NZ_BMBS01000064.1 GCF_014634805.1 Leuconostoc falkenbergense | reverse complement strand
TGCTGCTAAAAAAGCAGGCATGACAATCACACAAAATGCTACTGTGACTAAAGTCATTACAGCCAGTCAATACGCGGCAGAAGCAACTAAAATAAAGGCACTCTACGCTTCACAAAAGTCAGCTATTGATGCGGCATTGAAGAAGCAACAAGCTGCTAATGATGCTTACGATAAGGAAGAGGCACAATACAAGGTGGACAAAGCCAAGTACGATAAAGAAAAAGCCCAATATGACAAAGACAAGGCCCAGTATGATAAGGATGAGGCTGCCTTTGAAAACGGGACTGATGTCAATACTGAAATGCAAGCGCTGACCCAAAATCATGTTAATCATGATCAATATGATACTTTTATGACAGCAGACGTTAACCAAAAAACTGGTGAGTTCACACTGACTCATGACATGAATGATGGCGTATCAATCATTGGTCATGGTGTTTTGAAAGGTAAATTTAATTGGAAAGTCACTTCAAAGGGCGATGGATCTGAAGTCATCATTGCAGACTCTATTACTTTAACGTCATACAAGTATGCAAATGAACATCCTAACACAGCTGCTAATAAAAATATCAATTTCCACGTCTATGATAATTCTGGCAAGGAATTATTTGTTGGCAATCATGCTGGCGAGAGCACCTTTACCAAAGAAATCAATAAAACGGTATCACTGGGTACGAGCTTTACTTTGAAACCTAACGAATCAACCGATAAGCAACAAATTTTGAAGGTTGATGATAACTGGGTTTATAATACGCATGGTCAAATCTATACGAAATTTACCAATACAAATAAGCAACCAACCGCACCAACACCACCCAAAGCTCCAACTGAACCTGCTAAGCCAACACCACTCAAGGGAACCTATGGCTTGACTCAATTTATTGTGACCCCAGAACCTAAAAAAGATGTTGATGCAGGTCAAAATGCTGGGGATAAGGATGGTTCTGATAACGGGAAGTCTGTGATTAAGGGTGATGAGTTAACTTATTCATTGAAGACAACAGATTGGCCAGCTGATCGCACTGACGATATGAAGACTATCAAGTACGTTGACACATTGCCAAAAGAAGTGGACTACAAGTCAACGAAAGTCTATTCCAAAGATGGCAAGACTGATTTAACCAAGTATTTCAAAATTAGTTATGATAAAAAGACACGCTTGTTTACAGCGGAAGCGAATGCAGATTATTTGAAACTGATTAACGCAGATAAGACAAAAGCTTTCGAATTACCAATTGTAGATGTCTATGCGATTGCCAATACTTCAAATGCTAAGTTCGACAACACATACGATATTTGGGAAAACGATTCAAAGACGGGATCAAATACCGTTGAGAATACCACACCTGAAATTAAGCCTAAAAAAGATGTTGAATCAGGCGATGTAAAAGGTGACTCTGACAAGTCAATTGATGGTGATGAAATCAAGAAGGGGCAAGAAATTACTTATGCGCTAACAGTTAACGACTTACCAGCCAACCATGCCAGCGATTTAAAGACATTTAAATACGTTGATACATTGCCAAAGGAAGTAGATTATAAGTCAGCGAAGGTCTATTCAAAAGACGGTAAGACTGATCTAACTAAGTATTTCAAGATTAGTTATGATGAAGAGACTCGAGTCTTGACAGCTGAGGCTAACGCAGACTTTTTTAAGTTAGCGAATGCAGATAAAACAAAAGCCTTTGCCTTACCAGTGGTTGATGTTTATGTAACAGCTAACAAAGATAATGCCACGATTAAGAATACGTATGACATCTGGGAAAACGGTTCAAAGACGGAATCAAATACTGTCGAGAACAAAACGCCAGGTGTTACACCAACACCCACGCCAAATACGAGCTATGTTGAAGCGCCAAAGGGTGGGTTATATGGGGCGATTGCGACGATTGCACTAGCAGGCGCAGCCTTTGGATTTCGCAAGCCAATCAAGAAATGGTTCCACAAATAACAATATTTGACAGTGCCCCAGGGCATTGTTTTTTTGTTTTGTCCTTATCAATCGATAACACAATGAACAATATACCTTGTTTTGTTCTTCACAAAGTGGTATATTTAAGAGGATCAGAAGAAGTCTTGACATGCGATTTCAGTAGTCTGCTTTCATCAAAAATTACAATTAAATTGCAAGAAATTATCATATCTCACTTCATATATTTACTGTTGTTGCATGGCTTTTCAAAACATTTTTCTAAAGTTAAACAGTGAGTCAATCAAACCTGATTTACTGCGCAAATAAAGCCGTCCGTTGATGGCTTTTTTGTGTTCGATTATAAACAAGCGCACTTGTCAATTGAGACAGACATAGTTACTTGACGACTATTAATTAAATTGATTAGCACAATATTATGAGAAGATCTTACCAATCGTTTTAGTTAAAATCCAGTCTAATATCAATGTCAATAACAGTTTAACGGCTAACATACACGTCAGTATATTACAAACATATTCACGTGTATGTTAGTCACTATATACGTAAATATAGATGTGTATATAAGCGTGTATATGTTAGCCTATATAATGATGTTATATACACTAACATAAATACATCACATACATTTAAAAACCTCGTTATACCACCGTTTGCGCAGTTGTTCACTTTTGTTTTTCTTAACATTTTAACTATTGACCGAACGTCAATTTTATAGTGTTATTGAGAGAAGGAATAATTACCACATGACTAAGAAAAACCCAAATTCCAAATATGGTCGCCTTAATTTTACAGAGCGCGTTACCATCAAAAATATGATTGACGCGGGTAAGACCAATGCAGAAATTGCTCGAAAGCTAAACCGCCCTCGAGCTACCATTACACACGAATTGCAGCGTAATGCCCGTGTCATGACTTGGCATGGCAAAAAGAAAGTATTGCGCCATACCTACGAACCTGTGCAAGCGACAAGACGTGCTGAGTATTACCAATCAAAGTCGCATCGTTCACAGCCTAAAATCACACCTAAAAAACGCGAAAAGATTGATTACTATCTCAAAAAGAAACATTGGTCGCCAGAACAAATTGCACATGGTGTGCCACGAATTGGTGTATGCACACGAACAATCTATAACTGGATTCTGAATCGCAACCTGAGTGCAACATTAAATGATTTACCGCTTAAAGGCAAAAGACGCAGGCATCTAAGAGCCAAACCAGTTAATCCAGAACATAAACGGATGATGATTGAAACGCGTTCAATTCACAACCGTCCAGAAGTCATCAATAATCGTTCAACATTTGGTCATTGGGAAATTGATGGGGTGATGAGTCCTCAAGATTCCCAATCTTTCGTGATCACATTTGTGGAACGAAAAACACGTTTTATGGTTGGTGTCAAAGCTAAAAGTAAGAGTTCAGATGATGTCAAAACAGCCATTGATACCTTTATGTCAAGGTTTGAAAATGTTTGTGACAGTATAACATGTGATCGTGGCACAGAATTCACCAGTAGTTTATTTATTTACAGCATTGAAGATACGTACGGCAAAAAGTTATATTACGCTGATCCACAATCACCAGGTCAACGAGGTACAAACGAACGCATGAATCGTGAATTAAGGCGTGTATTTCCTGCTGGTTATGACTTTACTAAGATTACCCAACGTAAGCTTCAAAACGCCATTCAGGAAATCAATGAGCGTCCAAGAAATGTGCTCAGGTTCAAAACACCTGAAAAAGTCTTTACTAAGCGAATCATGTCAGCTTAATCATCAAGAGATGCTAGAAATCGCTAATTGTTAAGACAGTTCAAAGTCAATAGCTTTGGGCTGCATTTTTGCGTATAATAGAAGCCAGATAAACACGAATTTAGGGTTTGATTGGCTTAAAAAAGCCAAAATGACAATGCCAAAACTAAATATGCGACCAACATCAAACATCAAAAATAAATTATGATAGCTGAAATTTAGAAACGCAAAACCGCAAATAGCACAAAAACAGTCTTTGTAATCATATTGTAAACAAATCCGTTATCACAACAGCGACAACGGATTAGCCAAATTAAAATCAATTTTTTT
>NZ_BMBS01000063.1 GCF_014634805.1 Leuconostoc falkenbergense | reverse complement strand
GGTTGTTTTAGACAATTACCATTAAAGGCGCTGCGGCTTTTTTATTCAAGTGTTCGGTTTAATTTTACAATCTACCAAAATATCTCAATAAGTGAAGAGTTATTGAGTTGGCGTGATTGTGAGTCAACCTTCAAACCAATTCTCTTACAAGCGTACCGCAATGACTACTAGGACGGTGATTATGATTATTTTTTCTCACTGCGTTCTGCAAATTATTCATTATCCAATCTTGTTTTTGATATTGATGTTACGGCACTAGTATGTGGCAACCGAAAAGCCAGTGCAGCAACCATTCGTAAAAAGTTGTTTAAAATCATGAATGACTGGTGGTTACACAACCCAGACTATCACTCACCAAAATCAGATAAGGAGCAACAAAATGACAGAAACTAACCCCTTTGAAATTGTAAATAAGCTAATCACTACCAATGGTGTGGTGATTGCGACCCTAAAAAATGTTGATGAAATAACCGTTACCAGTAATCAAGTTTCACTTGATTACCAACAACAGATATTATAGAACCAAAATAAGATAATTGGGCATGTCCTATCCTGTGTCACTTCTTCTCTAATACTTTCTCTCATTTTACCAGATTATCACATATTTCACTAAAAACTGGTATTGCTATGGCAAAATTTGATATAGTGAGTTATCCTTTGCTTATCGTTAACATCAGCAAAAAAGCACAGTTGAATGCGTTCATTCAACTGTGCTTTTTATTGGCCAATTGTTCATTAATACGTCGAGCATTGTCATGTCCTTGTTGACGCATATAAAGAAAAATCGCTAAATAGATAATCACAAAAGTTGGTATATTTGTTAATGCGATGCTTGTTTTACCAAAAGTCAAAGCAATAAAGATCAAATAAGTTAACATCTCTAATACAAAATGTAAGACTAGTTGCGTCATGAAGCTGAACTTATCATAATCAAAAATTATTGATAATATTCCCATAATAGCACTCATGATCATTAACAAAGCAAATTGTGTCAATGAAAATATTGCTTGATTTAACGTGATTGACAATAAGGATAAAAATGATCCTATCCCGATACCGATGAAAGCTAGCATGATTATATACTTAAATTGTCTCATTTTCATCATTCCCTTCTAGTCGATTTAAAATATGCTTAATATATCGTCTCGACACAGTAACACGTGTCCCATCTGTTAAAAAACCATAATAATTACCAGAAAAAGCCGATGTCATTCGTGATAGTTGGTTTAAATTAATCGCTGTTGCTTTAGATATTTGAACAAACAACTGCGACTTGTCTTCATTTAAAAATTGTTTTAGTGTTTTACGCGTTACTAATTGCTGATGATTGTTACGTGTCACTGTTAATTCGTTACCAAAACTTGATACCATTAAAATATCTGATTGCGTAATCACATGAATATCATCAACCGTTTTAACCACAAATTTACTCGTTTCTGATTTTTTTGTTTGTAGTTGTTTGGCGATGGCTGTCATTTGTGTCAAATCGTTGCCCGAAATGACAACTTTAATGCCATTAAGTTGCTCATCGACATTGATTTTAATTTCCATGTCTCTCCCCCATGTGGCAATTAGCTTACCAATATAACCTTATTTTATCAAATTCTGTTATCAGACGGCGTGTATTTTGAGACGGCGATAAAATTCTGCCAGACCAAATAAGAATAGCGTGATTAATAAGAAAACAATCAGTTTAAACCACTCTGTCTGCATATCAGTCACCGTATTACTGCCCCAATGCATTTTGAGTGTCTCTCGTATGGCAGCAAATGGAATCCATTCTATGGCTTTTTCAAGCGTACGCGGCAATTGAAATGTTCCCATACTGCCTGTTAAGAAGGCAATACCAAAGTAACACACCATCGCCACGCCCTGAATCATATTGAAGCCTTTAAAAACTTGGGCAATGGCAAAAGACAAAAGATATAATGCTGCAGTTAGAATCATGGTGCTAGCAAAGACGTTGGCTAAGCTCAGCATACTCATTGAAGGCAACGGTAATACCTGATACAAAACCAAACAATAAACTACTGTCACCAGTGACACCAAAATGGCCACTGAGACAAATTTAGCGACCAACTGTTTAGCCATACGATAGCCAAACAAGACAAATCGTGTTGTGACACCATCAGCCATATCTCGACCAAAAGAAATCGTGAATGGCAAAATGACTAGGCCAAGCGGTATCATCGGTAATAACGTTGCAAATAAACCTTTAGCTAATGCTTGATTTGCTAACGTGTTACTAGTGGCATGGTAATTGCCAATAGCCAAAATCATCGGTAATAGTCCACCAACAATCATCGCAAGACTATACCCTAGTGTATTTTTAAGTTCAAATTTAATATAGTGCTTCATGATGTCTGCCCCAATCTGTTTATTTCACGCCGGTGTAACGCGTTCAAATAGATAAGTGTCACACTTGTTCGTGTTGCCGAAAAGGTAAAACCGTGTTGATTTAAGTGCGCAATCACTAACTGTTGACTATTCTGATTGTCACAACCAATCACAGTTTGCCCTGCTTCACCACGTATAATATCGCACCCTTTTGGCAAGGTAATCGCTAACTGCGGTGCATCTATGACAACCGCCGAATAACCCACATATTTTGCAAACAACATCGTCGTTAAATCGTAATCTACAACGTACCCCTGATCAATAATCAATAATTTATTGGCTAATTTTTCCAATTCATCAAAATAATGTGTAATCAGTAAAATCATAGCTGGCTTATTAGCATACCATGCTTTAATTTTAGCCATTAAGTTAAAGCGTGTCTCAAAATCAAGGCCAGTACTCAACTCATCAAAACAAGTTAATGGCGCATCTTGATATAACACCATAATGATCGTCAATCGCTGCTTTTGCCCACCCGATAACTGGGCCACCTTTTTTTTCAAATTCTTTTCAAAGTCAAAAAATTGTACGAGCTCAATTAATTTTGGATCTTTCTTGTAGGTTGTTTGTAATAAACCTTCCAAAATTGTGCGACAAGTGACAGTGGCTGGGTAATTGTTTTCTTGCAAATGCACCGCAATTTGCCCTGGTTTAACGATTTTACCAGTATAAGCTACTTGATTCGTTAATGCCTTGATTAAAGTTGATTTACCAGCCCCGTTACTGCCAACAATGCCAACGATATCATGTGCATCAACGATTATGTCGCGTCCCATATCAAGTGCAACAAACTCACCATAATTGACTTTAATATGCTTCATCTCTAACATATCATTCTCCCTGTTGTTCCTATCTTTATGATGCTAGTTTACCAAGTAGCATCAAAAAAAAACCGCTTTTGTGATAAGCGGTTTTAATTTACCTTTATGTTGCACTGCCTTGCAATGTAAAACTTACTGCGTTAGCTTTTGTTTAATATTATCTAATGTCACGCTTGCTGTATCGGCAAACCACAGCTGTAAATTGTCTTGCGACACAGCTGGGCCAATACCCAATGCTGTTTGCCCAGTACCTTGAATGGCTTTAACGCCTGCACTGGCATCCTCTAGACCAATAATTTGTTGTGGTGCTAACTTTAGCAATTCCCCAGCTTTGATATAAATTTCAGGATTTGGCTTACCATGCGCCAATGTACTTGGATCAACAATACCAATAAAATAATCTGTCAAACCCAACTGTTTTAAAATTGTCGGCGCGTTTTTTGAGGCACTAGCGATACTAGCCACATAACCTTTTTGTTTTATATCAGCAATAAAGTCAAACATACCTGGTAGAATATCATTTGGCGTCAACCCGGTAATTAATGTCACATAGTGCTTATTTTTACGCGCTGCAAAATTTGCTTTTTCATCATCCGTATAGGGCTTATACCCCTGATCAAGATTCATTTGCAAGGAATCCATCCGGCTAATGCTGCTCAGAAGTCAATAAATTGGACTATTTTTATTCAGTTAATTAGGCGACATTTGAGATACGATTGCGATTATAAAAATTGATATACCAACCAATGGCTGCTTGGACTTCAGTTAATGTTTGGTATGCCTTCAAATAAACCTCTT
>NZ_BMBS01000062.1 GCF_014634805.1 Leuconostoc falkenbergense | reverse complement strand
TCCACGAGATTATCGTTTTCAAACCATTCACTAATGACTTGCTCGGCTCTATCAGCATGTAATTCTAATTCCACACGATTTTTAATTGATGTTTCTAGCCCTTTTTGTTCTTGTTCTTTTTGCTTGTCATAAATACGAATAACAAAAGGCGACTTGCCAAAGTTTGCCGTCCAGCCGTCTTGATTATTACCATGAATAGCGAATGACCTTGACTTACTCCAAAATCTATTTTTCTGGGTTGCTTCAATAATTTCTTCCATATCTAACAAACCCCAATTATCATTGATTGCAATATCCAATCGTGAAAATGTCCCTTTAAAGCGTTTTGCTTGAACAAAAAACTTTTTCCATGTTAGCCCTTGTTCCAATAAGGCTTTTTCAAATAAGCGTGTGCCTTGTCCTGTGAGATACATGGTTGCGCCTATTTTTTGAACATCTTGGTTAGTATCAACATCTTTAGTTGGCTCAAAGTCCTGTACATAGATATTTTTTTCGCCAGCAAAGGCAAACTCACGTGTATAGAAATTTTGTGTCGTTGATCGCTCTAAAAACAACTCAGGTTTTAAGCGCATCACATCATTGATAACCTGTTCGCCAGTCATATCAGAAAATGTTATTGTGACCCAATCAAATTGCAAATCAAGCGCATTTTTCAAATCTGGAAAAGTTGTATACATTTTTTGAACAAAGTCATCAGTGATTGGTTTATTATCACTCTCAATCAGGCTCAACAAAGTGTTTGAAACGCCCATCTTTTTTGAAAACGTTAATTGATTGAAGCCTAGTAATTCTCTAATTGTTTTAATATGTAACCCATTCAATTTTGGTGCTTTAATAAAATCTTCCATTGCGATATCTTCCTTTTCAATATTTTTCACTAATTTTAATAATTGATACTTACCAACGTTTTTCAACCTTTCTAAATCAGTAAACAGTTTTCGATAATAATTATCATCTGCTTGTGTGGTATACATTGATATTGCAGTGTAACCATTTAAATCATCTCCCTTGATTGTGCCTAGTTCAATAAAATCGCCTAGTTTGAGACTATTAGATAATTGATTGCCGTTGACCTTTATTGTCTTAACAGCTTGCAATTCGCCATGTAAACTCAAACCGACCTTAATTAGCGGTGTATTCGTATAAGCCAAGCTATGTTGTGTTGTGCCTAAGAAAGTAGCGCTATAAAATTGATTAGTTTCTGCTAAGACCGTCATAGCCACTCCCTTCAACATTTTCTTTGCAAACCGTAAAATTTCGAGATTTTTTTTTACAACATTTTTTATTTTCAAAACACCGTCATATCAGCCATTCTCGATACTTTTGGGGGTATTTGTCGTAGCGACTTTTGCCCTTTAACCCCCCTGTTAGTAAGAGGGGGTTTTAGAAATTTAAGTAACCGTTCCGCCAGCGCAAGTGCCAGTCGTGCGACCAAAAGGTATTTTGGTCTTAACCACTACCACGCACCCTGCCCTTTAACGCTACGCTAGGGCGAGGGCGTGGCATGGCTCGCAAGGGCTTGCTCGCCACCCTGTCGGAACGGTCACTCTATGTACTAAAAAGCTCGCTAATGGTTGATTGTACGCATCAGCAAGCCCTTTTCTACCCCTAACAATTGATTAACGCTTGATGTGTGATAATTGCTCATTCAACTGCATCAAATCTTTACTACGATTGATAGCATGTGTTTTGGTAGAACGATAATTACCAATCATAAAGCCGATATTTTTACGAATTTGCACGATGTATGGTGGCAACATTGGGTTAATGCTTTCCAATTCGCCACTTTCCAATACTTTCTTCAATTCGCCATTAAGCTCTTCTAGGTGTTCAAGGTCACCAAGTTTTTCAATTGTCTTTAAATCTGTGATTGATTGTTCCGACAAAGATTGAATTTTTTTAACATCTAAAGCCATAATTTTTTACCTTTTTATCCTTTTTTAACTACAAATACAAATCAACAGCAAAGCTAAACACAGATGCTAAGTGTTGGACTTCTTGCGTGGTATTGCATAATACTATCGACCTTTCAATTCAGAATAACTCAAATCAGCTACCAAGAAGGTGGTTTGAGGTATATAATTTTTTTATACATATTTTTTAAAATGATTGACAAAACTGGAGAATAACTACAATGGTTAAAATTGCATACTTAATAGGAAATGGATTTGATATTCATCTTGGCTTACCATCTAGATACACAGACTTCTATAATTGGTTAGAAACTGTTTTCGGGCAGGATGAAATAAATAAAGAATATAAAACATTGGAAAAAAGAAAAAATCCATTAGTTCAAGAACTAGTAAATGCGGTTAAAATAAAAAGTATCGGAGAAGAAAAACCACTTACTAACGCAAAAAAATGGTCAGATTTTGAAGAAACATTAAAAGACAGAATTTTTGAATTAAGTCAAAATGAAAATCCTACAGAACAAGTTGTCAATCTTGTTCACAATTTACAAGATATAAACGCACTTATGACTTTTTATCTCAAGAAAGAGTTGACTGAGATTGAAAAAATTGACAAATTCACACCCAACGTTGTAGAAAAAAGTCTGTCAAAACCAATAAACCAATTAAAGCCTCAACAACTTGATCTGCTCAAAAGCTTAATAAAAGATAAATTAAGCACCACTGGCTTCGTTCCGTCACAGCATGTTATCGAATTTGTAAATTTTAACTATACCCCTTTATTAGAAATGTATTTATCTGAAGTGAATTCAATCAATATAAGTGAATTCGACGAGATTTTTACACCCTCTCAAAGGCCTTTAAGAATAAAAAATGAAATAGAATATCCAAACGGGAATTTTGATGACACCCCCGAGTTAGGTATTGGAACACGTGATGATTTACCACAAAACATTCATTTGTCCAAAATACTAACAAATTATTTAGTAAAGGAAGCTTTTGCTAGAAATAGAATGGACAAAAGAGTCACTAACATATTTGATACTATCGACTCTTCTGATATCGTAATTTCCTATGGTTTATCTTTAGGTAAAAGTGACGATTTATACCTATCAAGAATTATTTCAAGTTTAATAGCAAATCCCAAAAAAATTGTGATTATAGTTGTTTATAATCCGAACTTCAATCCATCAGCAATAACAATAGAATCCATGGAATTTGAATTAGGAATTAAAGAAAGACTAATTGACAGCCACTATCATATTAAGCATTCAGATCAATCAGCTGAAACCGATGAACAGTCCCCAGCCGATTTATTAAACGAATTAGATGATAGGATTATTGTACTTTCTGATAATGGAAAGAATAACGGTGACAGCTCATCATTTATGTATTTTCCGTATCTGAAAAACAAAGAAAGCACCGCCAATCCGAAAACAGCTTAATTTAAAATTGTTGAAGTTTAAAAAAATTTTTTCAGTAACAGTGTAATTAAAATAAGGAAGTACTTTAAATGGATAATTATCGAGTATTATTAAAGTTCGTTGAACCACAATATTTACACAGTTTTTGTTCTGGTGTTGTCAATTTCAGTCCTTTGAATCATTTTATTCAACAAGAACTAGAAGAAGGGGCTGGAAGCATTGGAGATAAAAGCGAAGGTTCTTACCATAAAGATTATCCAATAGATTCTATTCAATCCATACAAGTCGATGGTGCCACATTTGATAAAAAACACTTAGCTAAAACTGACTATCCTGTTAGTTTGGGACAAGACTTAACAACTGATGATAAAAAGAAATGTGGAATAGCTTCATTTTATCAACTCGATTCAAAAACTGACTTTGAAGAAATATCGGATAAGTATTTTATTATGAGCAAACAAGCAATTCATAATTTTGAATTGCTAAATGGAGACAGTAATAGAGTACCTGTTCTTCTTGGATTGAGCAAAAAAAGTATTTTAGAAAACACTAGAAAATTAACAGGAAAAACAGTAGAATACTACTCTAATGGAAAAAAAATTACTAATGATTCATATGATGATCTAGCCTTTCTTAAGAGAGATAATTTTGAATATCAACATGAATTCAGATTAATGGTAGAACTATCGAAATCAGATATAAGCGAACAAATAAAAATTGATTTTTTATTTGCAAAACCTCTTAACTCAGCACTAGACTTAGAAAACAAAAAAATTAATTTTCAATAAAATAAATTCTATAAGCTTAACAAATAGAAAAGCTAGCAAGAACTCTTGTTAAGATAAAATATAGACATGGTAGATTATAAAATTAAACCGAACACTTGAATAAAAAAGCCGCAGCGCCTTTAATGGTAATTGTCTAAAACAACCATAAAGGAAC
>NZ_BMBS01000061.1 GCF_014634805.1 Leuconostoc falkenbergense | reverse complement strand
TCTTTGTAATCATATTGTAAACAAATCCGTTATCACAACAGCGACAACGGATTAGCCAAATTAAAATCAATTTTTTTAGATTATTTGTTACTTTAGGGGTTGACAAATTCAAGACATTTGTTAGTGTACCGTGCATAATCTAACGTAACAGAGGCTTGTTGATACGTTGGCGCACAAGGGATTACACAGTTTACTAAAATTCCAAAGTCAATAATTTGAAATGAAGTAACGTATTTGTAACATTCGTTATTTTAAAAGCTCATAAGTCCTGTGTGGGCTTATTTTTTTTGCTTAAAAACAGCCTAAATATTAAGAAGTTGTTAAGAAACCGTCTTCATGACGGTTAATTATTGGTAATAAAATCAATGGAAATTGACAACTAAAACAAGGGAGAACGAGACAAAATGAAACATTCTTTTGGGTCAATTGTAAAAGCCTATCGGGAACGAAAAAGACTCACACAATTGGAATTAGCTGTGAAATCAAAAGGGGAGTTATCAACGGCGACGATTTCAAAAGCTGAAACAGATCCAAGTTATAATCCGAAACTGACGACGTTCATAAAATTTTACAAAATCATGGATATTTCGTTTGAAGAGATTGTTGCGACATTAGAGGGGACTGCCGATGATAAATGATCAAGAAAAACCCAGGAAAATGGAACGTGTTAGTAGAGATCAAGTCGAAACTAATGAACGATTCTATAAAATTCCAAAAGCACTGTTTGAAAATGAATTCTATGCCGACATGAAACTTGAAACGAAAGTGGCTTATGCAATTCTGCGTGATCGTTTCTTGTTATCAATTAAGAATAATTGGATTGATAAAAGTGGTGATGTTTACTTGATTTACAAAAACATTGACCTGCAAACAATCCTGAGTGTTGGCGAGAAAAAAGTCATTAGTTTGAAAAAAGAACTAGCAAATTTTGGGCTCCTTGAAGAAGAACGACAAGGGCTAAATAAACCAAACAGACTTTACGTTGGCAACATAAATGCTGATTTTGAAGTTATCCACAGGGTCAATCCCTTGGGGGACAAGGAACTGTCAAAACGACAGGTCCGGAACTGTCAAAATGACAGGTCAAGAACTTCCAAAACGACAGCTCAAGAACTGTCAAAACGACAGTCAAGTGAGACTGAGAGTAGTGAGACTTATTTGAGTGAAACTGAGACCAATTCTTTTGATGAGGATGAAGTAAGTAACAATAACAATTCAAAAAAAGCTCAACAATCATTTATCGCGATCGGCAAAACAATTCAAAACAATCCTGAATTAAGAAGTGTAGTCCAAGGTTTGATTCCTGATTTACTTTTGAATGAACCCCAACAAGCAGAAATTGTCGTCCGCGCTCTTGATCGTGGTTATCGCTTTTTGATAACCGAAATTGAAAAAGGTAATTCTGTTTTGACTTTGCAAAAGCAATTACAAGGTGAGGTTGCGATAAAACAGTTGCTTTTAAACATTGGTTTCAAACAAGTAGATTACATGCGTGACCATCTGATTGATATCAGCCTATATGGTAAATATTTTGCCAGTGGTTTTGACAATCGTTTGAAAATTGCGATCACAACAAGTCAATCGGTATCAGGCTTTTAACTTTAAATTGGAGAGAGGAGAGATATAATGGCAAACCAATACAACGTATTTATTGCAGTAGACTTTTTCAACGCAGACATACTTTTTGTAGCTAACTCATCAGGAGAACTCAGTCGAAAAGTGATCAAAGCAATTGAAAATCATAAATTAGAAAGCGATGGCGCAGTGAGGTTATACCGTACCTCTTATCAATCATTTAAGGCTATCGAAAATTTGATGGTACGCTACCATTTACCATTTCATGAAGCTGCAAGACCGAAAGGAAGAGATTATGAAAGTCAGACAATTAACGCTGTTGGATGAGAAAAGTTTACAAGAACTACAACAAACCAAATATGTCGTCATTCTCGTTAAAGAATTAAAAAATAATCTCGTTCAACCCACAAAAAAACAAGCCTTTGTCTGCTTAAAACCAAATGAAATGAAAGCCAAAGGTGAGCTGTTTGACGATTGCTTAGGGAATCATTACGTCGGTTGTACAGTCCTGAAAGGCATTCATTATTCTGAAGCTGGTAACCAAATCCCCGTGTTTAAACTACCAAATAATATCCAAGACTATTTAGCCAAACAACTGACACCGATTATTAATTTACTGGATCAAAAAAGGAGAAATTATTATGCAAATTAATCACCACGTAGGACGTTTAGTTCGTGACGTAAACTTTACCGTAAGAGGTGAAAAAGAAACCAAAATTGCCTACTTCAAATTAGCCATTAATGATTTAAAAGATGGCAAAGCCACTTACATTGATTACGTTGCTTTTAACAAAACGGCAGAATTTATTCGTGATTATGTGACTGATGTTGGCCAAGTAGTTGAGGTTGAATTTGTGATGCGCAATCACAATTACACCGATAAAAATACAGGTCAAAAAATTTATGCTATGCAAAATCAAGTGACACAATTCCGCATCTATAAATCTAATCACTCATCGAAAAATTCTGCTGTTCAAACACATATTGCTGACAGTAAAATTAGTGAAGTGACAGATAAGGATTTGCCACCATATCCTGACTTTACTAGCAATGCATTTGAGTATGTGGAGGGGTAGGATGATGACTGCAATAATCACAATAGCTGATAAATTTAGAAATATCTTTCAAAGATTTAGTCGCTTCGGTACTTGGTTTTTGGAACATCAGCGGCGCAATTTAATTGCAATATTTAGTCTGTTTATCCTGATAGATTTTAGTACAACCGTGATGGTTAATATTACACCTCGACCTTCAAATTTGCCTAGTACGGAATTAAATACGCCAGTGTCATTTGGCACTTTGAACAAAACTGCTAGTCTGACAAAAAGTGTTTTTAATAAAAATAATGGTGTTTTGGAACTGCATTATACAATCTCTGACGGTGCTGTTTCTGATCAAGATTTGGTCGATACTAGCAAAATTAAATTCACTGCTATGACTGATCATGGTGGTAGTCAAGTGACAGGTCGTATCGTACCAACTTCAAATAATACGCTTGTAGTTCAATTTAAAAACCTGAGTCATAACTTCAATGCTGTAACACTAACAGCTCATGATGAAAGTATCAACACGGCGACAGTTGAAGCACCAAGTAGCGTAGTTGTTGATAGTTCAAGTGCAAAGAAAGCTAACGCAAACAGTAATTCCGCAAGCGGTAAATTCATCATCAATCGTGACAAAGTATCTAAATCAAATACGCTAACATTTGCCAGCCAAAAGGAACTTGAAGTTAGCGAAAGTAAAGCTAAAATAGCGGCACAACAAAAACTGATTTCCAAGAATACGAACGCAATTGTTGAATATCAAAAAGCAATTGGTCAACAACAATCTTCCATCAAAAAGTATCAAAAAATACTCGCCCAATCTGATGACTCAGATACTCAAACTAGCATTGATAATGCGCGTGATGCCATTACACAAATACGAACACAAATCAGTGATGCACAGAAAAATATTCAACGTGCCAAGACAAATATTAGTCAATATCAAAAGACTAAAAAACAGGTTCAGGAAGGCAAATCATTGTTGCCAAAACCAACAGGTTTGTAATACCACATCGTTAAATAAATTGCCTATTGGGCTATTTTTTTCCATCAAATAAAGGTTTAAAAAGGGTTAAACGTAGGTTAAAAAATGGTTTAACCAAGCGCTCAAACTCCCAGCACTTGAAATGCCCGCACGGCGGGGTTTGGCACATGGTGCCGGCATTTCCCCTTAACCTGTTCCCAATTATCAAAATAAATTTAGGAGTTTTTATGCAGACAGTTAGAAAAGAAGTTCGCGGTCTTGATAAACAAGATTTGAATATCATTGACCAGCGTGCGCAAGCAGAAGGAACATCTACAAATGAATTACTGCGTATTGTTATTACGGACTATGCAAAGCGAATTAGAGAAGATGATGCTAGTAATGTGTTACACAGCTACCTAGATGATTTAATCATGGCTAACAATAATGTTGTGCACGGATTAAATGACAATACAATTGCGATAGGTGAAATGTTTAAAACAATTCTAGCGCGACTTGAAATGTATTTTCCAGACTTAAATGATGAGGTAGAACGAATTCAAAAAAACGCTCGCCCTCAGGAAAAAAATTTGCCAAAGTCGATTGACTTTGATGAGTTTGAATAAGCAGAAGAGGTTCAAATGAAAAATTATAAACGCGGTCGGTTTGCGAGAAGAATCCTATTAGGTATTGTCATATTGATAGGTATTGTGTATTTAAATCGTGTATCGATTTTGCAAAGAATTGTAGCACTAGGTTCGCAATCACAACTGATTAATATTGATAAACAAAGTAACTCTCCAACACAAAATGATGAGCTTGTTAATTTGAAATATACTGGGCAAACAGTTGTTGAAATCAATCATAACCAACCAACATTTAGTCAGGATGATTTACAAATAAAAGAGGGTGGCTGGCAAAAACTTTCGTCATTAGATTGGTTAGGCAGACCACAAGTTGCTAATGCATTGCTTAACCAAAAATTGATGCCGCCCTCTCTAAAGTATAAAGCGCGTGAACGATTAACAATTAAAACGCCAGGATACCATGCCATTAAAACTGGAACAAATACTACAGACTGGTTATACAACCGTAGTCATCTGATTGGGTATCAATTTACTGGTCTAAACAATGAAGCCAAAAATTTGATTACAGGGACACGACAATTAAATGCAGATAGTCGAGCGAATGCAAAAAGTATGGTGACTTATGAAACAGAAATTGCTGATTATTTAAATCAGTCAAAAAATAATTATGTGCGATACCAGGTGAAACCAATTTACAAAAATGTTGAGTTAGTTCCTCGTGGTGTTCATATGATGGCACAGTCAAATGACAACATTTTGAAATTTAATATCTATGTTTTTAACGTTCAAGATGGCTGGACAATCAACTACTTAAACGGTGATGCAGAAAGGAGTGAATAAGTGCAAGATGCAATAGAATTCAAAATAAGTCAAATGAAGGCACTCATCAAAAGAAGAAATGTTTTGAATAAAAAATATGATACAACGCTACCCGAAGATATTC
>NZ_BMBS01000060.1:2500-5306 GCF_014634805.1 Leuconostoc falkenbergense | reverse complement strand
TTGAGCGAGTCAACGAAGAAAGTAGTTGACAAGGCAAGAACAAGGTGATAAGATAATATAGTTGTCTCAAGGGGCAATAAGTAGCACATTGAAAACTGAACAAAACTTTGAACAAACGAATCTGTGGCTGTTACTTAAGTAACAAAAACAAATTTGCGAAGTCAATTCGTAACAAACAATAAACGGATTAGCGTTATAGAGAATATAGCGAAATAATCGTCAGTTTAATCAAAGAGCAATCTTCAAATTTTCAAATTGAGAGTTTGATCCTGGCTCAGGATGAACGCTGGCGGCGTGCCTAATACATGCAAGTCGAACGCACAGCGAAAGGTGCTTGCACCTTTCAAGTGAGTGGCGAACGGGTGAGTAACACGTGGACAACCTGCCTCAAGGCTGGGGATAACATTTGGAAACAGATGCTAATACCGAATGAAACTTAGTGTCGCATGATACGAAGTTAAAAGGCGCTTTGGCGTCACCTAGAGATGGATCCGCGGTGCATTAGTTAGTTGGTGGGGTAAAGGCCTACCAAGACAATGATGCATAGCCGAGTTGAGAGACTGATCGGCCACATTGGGACTGAGACACGGCCCAAACTCCTACGGGAGGCTGCAGTAGGGAATCTTCCACAATGGGCGAAAGCCTGATGGAGCAACGCCGCGTGTGTGATGAAGGCTTTCGGGTCGTAAAGCACTGTTGTATGGGAAGAACAGCTAGAATAGGGAATGATTTTAGTTTGACGGTACCATACCAGAAAGGGACGGCTAAATACGTGCCAGCAGCCGCGGTAATACGTATGTCCCGAGCGTTATCCGGATTTATTGGGCGTAAAGCGAGCGCAGACGGTTGATTAAGTCTGATGTGAAAGCCCGGAGCTCAACTCCGGAATGGCATTGGAAACTGGTTAACTTGAGTGCAGTAGAGGTAAGTGGAACTCCATGTGTAGCGGTGGAATGCGTAGATATATGGAAGAACACCAGTGGCGAAGGCGGCTTACTGGACTGTAACTGACGTTGAGGCTCGAAAGTGTGGGTAGCAAACAGGATTAGATACCCTGGTAGTCCACACCGTAAACGATGAACACTAGGTGTTAGGAGGTTTCCGCCTCTTAGTGCCGAAGCTAACGCATTAAGTGTTCCGCCTGGGGAGTACGACCGCAAGGTTGAAACTCAAAGGAATTGACGGGGACCCGCACAAGCGGTGGAGCATGTGGTTTAATTCGAAGCAACGCGAAGAACCTTACCAGGTCTTGACATCCTTTGAAGCTTTTAGAGATAGAAGTGTTCTCTTCGGAGACAAAGTGACAGGTGGTGCATGGTCGTCGTCAGCTCGTGTCGTGAGATGTTGGGTTAAGTCCCGCAACGAGCGCAACCCTTATTGTTAGTTGCCAGCATTCAGATGGGCACTCTAGCGAGACTGCCGGTGACAAACCGGAGGAAGGCGGGGACGACGTCAGATCATCATGCCCCTTATGACCTGGGCTACACACGTGCTACAATGGCGTATACAACGAGTTGCCAACCCGCGAGGGTGAGCTAATCTCTTAAAGTACGTCTCAGTTCGGATTGTAGTCTGCAACTCGACTACATGAAGTCGGAATCGCTAGTAATCGCGGATCAGCACGCCGCGGTGAATACGTTCCCGGGTCTTGTACACACCGCCCGTCACACCATGGGAGTTTGTAATGCCCAAAGCCGGTGGCCTAACCTTTTAGGAAGGAGCCGTCTAAGGCAGGACAGATGACTGGGGTGAAGTCGTAACAAGGTAGCCGTAGGAGAACCTGCGGCTGGATCACCTCCTTTCTAAGGATAATCGGAAAGCGACAGTGACTTAGATGTCAGTTCGTGAAGTTCAAAGTTTTGTTTAGTTTTGAGTGTGATACTGGAATAGGTATCATGTTCAGAAGTGATCCTATGGGGAATTAGCTCAGCTGGGAGAGCACCTGCTTTGCAAGCAGGGGGTCAGCGGTTCGATCCCGCTATTCTCCATAGCTAGTCGCAAGGCTAGCGAGTTGCACATTGAAAACTGAATAGTAACAAATTCTTTTAAAAACAATCGTAAGATTGTGATAAATGAACCGAGAAACAACACAAAAAAGTTCTTTAATAAAGAACGGTTTAATCGCAGGTCTGAAAAATGACCAACTCATAAACTTAAACAACAGTTTCGGCTGTTAGGTTAAGTTAATAAGGGCGCGTGGTGGATGCCTTGGCACTAGGAGCCGATGAAGGACGTGACTAACTACGATAAGCTTTGGTGAGCGGTAAGTACGCTATGACCCAGAGATTTCCGAATGGGGAAACCTAACTCGTAAGAGTTGTCTGTATCTGAATACATAGGATATTTGACGGAATACGCTGTGAACTGAAACATCTCATTAGCAGCAGGAGCAGAAAGAAAAATCGATTCCCTCAGTAGCGGCGAGCGAACGGGGAAGAGCCCAAACCAACGTGCTTGCATGTTGGGGTTGTAGGACTGATAAATAAGAGTTACAAAAGTGTTTTATAGCAGAACAAGTTGGGAAGCTTGGCAAAATAGGGTGATAGCCCCGTAAGCGAAATAAAGCAGACTCTTTTCAGGATCCTGAGTACGGCCGGACACGAGAAATCCGGTCGGAATCCGCGGGGACCATCCCGTAAGGCTAAATACTCCCTAGTGACCGATAGTGAACCAGTACCGTGAGGGAAAGGTGAAAAGCACCCCGGAAGGGGAGTGAAATAGTTCCTGAAACCACGACGCCTACAAGAAGTCAGAGCCCGTTAATGGGTGATGGCGTGCCTTTTGTAGAATGAACCGGCGAGTTACG
>NZ_BMBS01000059.1 GCF_014634805.1 Leuconostoc falkenbergense | reverse complement strand
GTTGTTTTAGACAATTACCATTAAAGGCGCTGCGGCTTTTTTATTCAAGTGTTCGGTTTAATTTTACAATCTACCTAACACTGTTTTTGAAACGATTGGCAATCACCACGAACAGCCTTTAAGTAACATGCGGTCTTTGAATTATTCCTACAATCTGCTATATGTACACCTTGCTATCGGAAGTGATTGTTTGGTCGGGGAAAAGTCGGGGAAAGTCACTCGTTTTGCAGTAATACCAAGAGATGGTATAATAATAAAGTTATATTTACGACTAGGAGATGAACAATGCCGATTAAATTAATTGCTTCTGATATGGATGGTACATTTTTAACTGCTAATGATATGTATAATCAAGCACGATTTGAGCGTGTATTGTCCGAAATGACGAAACGAGATATGAAGTTCGTAGCAGCTTCAGGCCGCCAAGTCAAAAATTTGCAACAATTATTCGCACCCACAATTGCCAAAGGATACGCATTGGACTTTGTTGGCTCAAATGGTGCGGTTGTTGCTACAAGTGAACAACAGCTTTATTCAGTTCATTTATCAGCAGAACAATTAGCCAAGGTCATTGATTGGAATGCAAAAAATCCAGAATCTGCTGAAAATATTATTATTATGACTGGCGATAATGCGACCTATGTTTCTAATCATGCCACTGGCCCTGTGGCTAAAATGGTGTTTCAATTCTATCCAAACGTTAAACAAGTTGAAAAATTAATGTCGGTGGATGACCACATTTTAGAAATCACTTTTGTATGGCCAAATGATGAAGTACAACAACATGTGGCTGCGCTACGTGAAGTTTTTGGTAATGAGTTACATGCTACTGGTTCTGGTTTTGGTTCAGTGGATGTTTTAGGACGTGGCGTTGACAAGGCAACAGGACTGCAAGTGCTGCAAGACTACTATGATGTCCTGGACGATGAAGTGATGGTCTTTGGCGACAATGGCAATGATTTAGAGATGTTGACTAAATATGAGAATGGCTTTGTGATGCCTAACGCTGAGGCATTTATGCAAGACGCTGTGACAAAAAAAGCCGCTGACGTGAACGTCAACGACGGCGTTTTGAAAACAATCGAAAATTATTTAGGGATTTAATTAATGTTTTTTGGTGATCCAAAGCGATTAATTAAAATAGCAACAGCGACACCAATAAAAGTATCCACAATTCGTTCAAAAACATAGACGATCGTGGCGCCAGATGGAATATTTAAGGAAATCATCAACAAAGCTGCCATGGCGCCAATTACACCACTGTTGTAATCGAAGCCGTCAAGCAAAACAATCGCGATAATGACCAGTAATGGTAACAGAATCATCGAAGTCCAAGGTGCGTGATTCGTCTCTTCGTGTACAATAAAATAAATAAGAGCGAAACCGCCACCTAACGTATTTGAGATAAGTCTTACTTTAGCAAAGTTAAGGGTTTTGTCCCAACTTTCTCGCAAAGCAAAAACTGCCGCTAAAGCTGCTACAAATGGCGGCCGATTAAAAAAGTAAAAAGATGTGATGATGAGCATGACAGCGAAAGCTGTTTTTAGTGTTCGTAAACCTAAACGAAATTTTCCTATTTGCATAAATTTCTCCAATGAATATTTTGTTATTTTATCACAACTTTGTGATACTATCTAGGTAGGTTGTTTAGACAATCAAAAACACGCTTTAGAAAGGAATGACAAAATGTCAAACCCAACCCTTGATTTACTGAATCAACATATGTCGATACGTGCTTTCACTGACGAACCTGTCACAGATGAGCAAGTACAGAAGATTTTTCATGCAGCAGTTGCTGGACCAAACATGAATAATTATCAACCGGTCACCTTTATTGAAATTACTTCACAGCAGCTAAAGGCAGAAATCACTGCTCAAGTGGGCATGAAATATATTGAAACTGCTGCGCGTTACTTTGTTGTAGCAGTGGATTACAATAAGGACCTCATCGGATTGACACCAGAAGAAAAATCGTTAGCTGAGAATAATATACAGCGTTATAATGTGCTTGAAGGCGGCATCATTAGTGCTGGCATTGCGTTAGGGCGTGCACAAGTAGCAGCGGAATCCCTTGGGTTAGGTAGTGTCACTATGGCTGGCGCCATGAAAGCATTTGAGCTTTATGAATCAGAACTCAATCTACCTAAGTATGTGAAAGCAGTTATGGGGTTCTCTATTGGTTATCCGGCGCAAAACCCCGGTATTAAGCCAAAACTTGATTTAGATGGTGTTTTGATGAAAGATGGTTATCATCAAGAACAAATGGTTACAGCAGTGATGCGATATGATAAAATCATGACGGATTATTATGCGCAACGTGGTGTGACGCGTTCGTGGATTAGCAACAACGTTAGAATGCTAACAGCCAATCGTGATACATCTGAATTGACACAATACACTCAGAATAAAGGCTTTAATTTAAAATAAGTTTTTATTTAAAATAAAATGAAAGCGGTTACAAAATGACATTAGTAATATTAGAAGCGGCATTACACGATAAAATTTGGGGTGGTACAGCCTTAAAAAATTTTCATTTTCCTATTAAGGGCGATCATGTTGGTGAAGCATGGGCTATTGCTGCCCATAAAAATGGTGAGTCAACCATCAAGGATGGTCCGTTTGCTGGACAAACACTAACGCAACTATGGCAGGATAATCCTAATCTTTTTGGTGGGCATGAGGCAAATGAAGCTTTTCCATTGTTAATTAAAATTCTTGATGCACACCAAGATTTATCAATTCAAGTTCACCCAAACGATAAACAATCACGTGAAAAATACGGAAAAACTGAATGCTGGTATATTTTAGATGCGACACCAAATGCTAAAATTTATTATGGACATTATGCGCAAAGTCGTGGTGAACTAAAGGCGATGGTTGAAAAAGAAGATTGGGAGCATATGCTTCGAACTGTTCCTGTTAAAAAGGGGGACTTCTTCTATGTTCCCGCAGGCACTTTTCATGCGCTGGGAGCAGGAATTGTCGCTTTAGAAACGCAGCAAAGTTCCGATACAACGTATCGCTTTTATGACTTTGACCGTGTTGATGCCACGACAGGACAAAAGCGTGATTTGCAAATTGCAGATGCACTTGATGTTACTACTGTGCCACATCATGATCCTGTTTTAAAGCAAACAACCACTATTGTGGATCAAACGATTGTGACGCGATTGGTAACCTCTGTGAAGTTTACTGTTGAGAAATTATCTGTTCGAGGTTTATCGCAGTTTAATTTGGCACATCATTATGAATTATTTACAGTAATAGATGGTGCTGGTCGTGTTAACCAGACTGCTGTTAAAAAAGGTGATAGTTTTATTCTTTTTGATGATGAATCCATATCTTACGCATTAGACGGTGACATGACAATCATTAAAAGCTTCGTCACAACAGACGATAACCCAGATCAACGATTTTAAATGTAAACATGTTGAAAGGATTTTATGAAAGTTATTCTACTTTTTTGTAAACAAATATGAAAGCGTTTACTTTTTTGTTCTGATACATTATAATATGACTTGTAAACAATAACTAAATTGTTATTGTGTAAGCGTTTACAAAATGGTTTCATTTCGCTATAATCATTAAAGTAAACAATTTATTGAGAAGGAGATTTCCTAAATGGTTAATTTAATTATTGCCAGCCATGGGGACTTTGCAAAAGGCATTTTGATGTCAGGATCAATGATTTTCGGTGAACAAGAAAACGTTGAAGTTGTGACATTCTTACCTAATGAAGGACCCGATGATTTGGATCGGCACTACCAAGAAGCATTGTCGAAGTTCAACAATGATGACGAAGTACTATTCTTGGTTGATTTATGGGGCGGTTCACCCTTTAATCGTGCCAGTTTGATTCAAAAGCAAAACCCAGATAACATGGCCATTGTGTCAGGTTTGAACTTGCCAATGCTAATTGAGGCTTATGGTGGACGTTTGAGTCAAACAAAAGCTGCTGATCTGGCGAAGTATTTGGTGCCGGTAGCTCGCGAGGGAGTTAAGTCTGTGCCAGAGTTCCAAGAAGCTGCACCAGCTGCAAGCAAAGAAAAGTCGACAGTTGGCCTTAAAGAGGGTCACATTAATATTAAGTTGGCTCGTTTGGATACGCGTTTATTGCATGGACAAGTTGCTACTGCTTGGACGCCTGATTCAAAGGCAAACCGTATTATTGTTGTCTCTGATGCAGTTGCCAAAGATGAGCTACGTAAGAGCCTAATCCAACAAGCTGCGCCTAATGGTGTTCAAGCAAATATTGTACCAGTCAGCAAAATGATTGAAGTTGCCAAAGATGATCGTTTTGGTGGTGTTGATGCATTCCTCTTGTTTGAAACAGTGGAAGATGTCTTAAGGGCTGTTGAAGGCGGTGTACCATTGAAGTCACTTAACGTCGGTTCTATGGCACACTCAGAAGGAAAAACAATGGTTAACAAGGTTTTGTCAATGGATAAAACTGACGTTGCTGCTTTCGAAAAGTTACGTGATTTAGGTGTCGAATTTGATGTCCGTAAGGTCCCAAATGACAGTAAGGCGAACTTGTTTGATTTGATCAAGAAAGCAAATGTTAAATAACATTAAAATGTTTAATTAAGAAAGGTGTCTAAATATGTCTACTATTGCGATAATTTTAGTCGTAATCATTGCCTTCTTTGCAGGTTTGGAAGGTATTTTGGATCAATTTCAGATTCATCAGCCACTAGTATCAGCGACTTTGATTGGCTTGGTTACAGGTCATTTAACAGCCGGTATCATCTTGGGTGGAACCTTGCAAATGATTGCGCTGGGTTGGGCTAACATCGGTGCTGCTGTGGCGCCTGATGTTGCTTTGGCTTCTGTTGCATCTTCAATTATTATGGTCAAAGGTGGCGACTTCTCTGGAACAGGGATATCAGTTGCCGTTGCAACGGCTATTCCGTTGGCTGTTGCTGGTTTGTTCCTAACAATGGTCGTTCGTACCATTGCCGTTGGTTTAACTCACGGTGCCGATGCGGCTGCCAAAGAAGGTAAGTTCCGCACGATTGAAACGCTTCACTTGTTTGGCTTGCTACTACAAGGATTGCGTATTGCTATTCCAGCCGCAATTTTGATTGCTGTACCTGCTGCAGCTGTTAAGAGTGCTTTGACTTCAATGCCTGAGTGGTTAACTGGTGGTATGGCCATTGGTGGTGGTATGGTTGTTGCCGTTGGTTATGCTTTGGTAATTAACATGATGGCTACGCGTGAAGTTTGGCCATTCTTCGCCATTGGTTTCGCATTGGCCGCTGTTAGCCAATTGACTCTAATTGCTCTTGGTGCCATTGGTTTCGCGATTGCCTTGATTTACATCAACCTATCAAAGATGGGCGGTAATGGTGGCGGTTCAAACGGCGGCGGTTCAAACGGTGGCAACGACCCAGTCGGTGACATCTTGAACGAGTACTAGAAAGGAGCAACATGATGGCTGCAGAAAAAATCGAATTAACGCAAAAAGATCGTTTGTCAGTTGCTTGGCGCTCACAGTTCTTGCAAGGTTCATGGAACTATGAACGTATGCAAAACGTTGGTTGGGCTTACGCCATGATTCCAGCGATTAAAAAATTATATAAGTCAAAAGAAGACCGTGCCAGCGCATTGAAGCGACACTTGGAATTCTTTAACACACATCCCTATGTTGCCTCACCAATTATTGGTGTTACGTTGGCATTGGAAGAAGAACGTGCCAATGGTGCACCAATTGATGATACTGCGATTCAAGGTGTTAAGGTTGGTATGATGGGACCTTTGGCCGGAATAGGTGATCCAGTCTTCTGGTTTACTGTACGACCAATTCTCGGTGCCTTAGGCGCTTCACTTGCCATGAGTGGTAATATTCTTGGTCCTATCTTGTTCTTCGTTTTGTGGAACGTTATTCGTATGGCATTCTTGTGGTATACGCAAGAATTCGGTTACAAAGCTGGAAGTGCTATTACACAAGATTTGTCTGGTGGTTTGTTGAAAGACATTACTAAGGGTGCTTCAATTCTTGGTATGTTCATCTTGGCTGTACTGGTTGAGCGTTGGGTATCAATTAAGTTTGTCCTAGAATTGCCTGCTAAAAAGTTAGCAAAGGGTGCTTATATCAACTTCCCTAACGGACCAGTTTCTGGTGAGCAGTTGCAAAAGATTTTAGGTGAACAAGCATCAGGTTTGTCATTGACAAAGGTTGTCCCTAACACTTTGCAAGCTAATTTAGATAGTTTGATTCCTGGATTGATGGGATTGCTATTGACTTTCTTAGCAATGTGGTTGTTGAAGAAAAAGGTATCACCAATCGTGATGATCATTGGTATCTTTATCTTTGGTATCGCAATGCATGCCTTCCACATCATGTAAAAATTTTGACAAAAAGTGCTCGCCTTATTGACGAGCACTTTTGTCAGTACATACGTTTAATGGAGTAGATTATGGTACAATCTTTAAACAAGACAGCAGAATTAACAACTCAGGGTATTTCTTATCTAGGTATGGGTGCAAAGTACGGACACTTTTTAATTGGCGATCAAGCTTTCGAATTTTTTAATGAAAATAATGTCGCTGATTACATCCAAATTCCGTGGACTAATGTTAAAGCTGTTTATGCACAAGTCAGCAAGAATCATATTGGGCGTCGTTTCAGGGTAACCACCGACAGTGGTAATTTTGATTTTTCGGCAAAGGAATCTGGTAAGGTGCTCAAAGTTATGAGAGAACACCTTGGGGATCAAAAAGTGTTGCGCCAACCGACGCTATGGCGTAGTGTGTTAGCACGCTTTAAGAAACGGAAGGACGTTTGAGACGTCAGTAGGACACTAAATGAAGCAATTACAAAAAAGTAAAATTATACGATATTTTACGATTATTCTGGCCTTAGAAATTGTGGCTGTTAGCATTAATTTTTTCTATGCACCTGCAAAGGTTGCTGCCGGTGGCGCCACGGGATTTGCCATTTTGGTCAATGAATTAACCGGCGTCGATCGCGCCATTACGGTATTAGTAGTTAATATCATCATGATTGTTTTGTCAGCAATTTGTTGTGTGGTATGATAATTATCGAGGTAATTATACGATGACTTTTTCTACCAGAAGTCAAGTGTT
>NZ_BMBS01000058.1 GCF_014634805.1 Leuconostoc falkenbergense | reverse complement strand
GTACCAGATGTTTCCCACTCGTCATTATCTGTCTTGCGATAACCCACGATGTATACTTGTTTGTCTATTACTTTCATGAATCTCCCTTCTAAATGTTATAATGTTAAAAAACGATTGGATAACTAAGCATGACATTGCTATTACTTCACGCTTTAATCTATTTGATGATTATTCTACTGCTGATTACTCTTCTGATTGGCTTTTTAATACATAGTCATGGCACGAAAGTAATTTCTATTTTTGGTATAACGGTGCAGATATTGATACTTGCCTTTATAAATCATTATTGAGTTGAACCACGCTTTGCTCCTTTAATCATTCACCCTCCACTGGTAACTGCACCGCTTCTGTTAGTGGGTTAGTCATTCCCCTAATACCTTTGTGCCGTCAATATAAACAGCCCCTTTCCAATCAGTTAGTCTTGATTTTACAGCCAATTTAATAACGCTTTGATAGTTCAAGGGAAATGTACCAAAATCAGGCAATGGATACATATTTGCGTCATAACCAAGAAAATACAACTCATCTTCATTTGTATTTTTTTCATCTAGTAAAAGTTCAACCGTTTTGAATCCCTTGAACAAAGATAATCCACCTTTATATTTTTCGAGTACAGTCTGTTCAGTCATCACTTATCTCCTCCGTGTAAAAACTCATGAATATCATTGCCGATGTCATCGGGTATCATGCGATTGATGTCATCAACTAATAAATCTGCATGCTTATGAATGTTACCGATTACAACACAACATCTGGTTGCCTCATATAAACTATCGTCTCCACAGCTATACTCTCCATACGCTTCATCGTATTCTACAAAACCAACTATCCCATTTTCATCAAAATCTTTTAGAATGTCTCCCTCACAAATTTCAACACCGTCCGCATCTGTCATACCTGTGTATTGTTCAACAATTAGTTCATCGTTATCTAAAATGTTTTGAAAACTATCTCCGATGTCTGCATCGTGCGTAGCCTGTACGTTGTAATAATAACGTTCTGTACTGGTGTCCCACGCTCTAAACTTAATCTCTCGCATAACTATTCACCCAATGCCACGCTCTGTAAGCTAACTATTTTCATCTCATCACACTTTCCACAACTTGCCCATTGCTGATATGATAACCAGCAGAATAGGCAATCTTTTTAATCGTGTTCGCGCTGATCATAAAATACTGTGCAAGCACGTCTATTTCAGTAATATTACTTCTGACCAACGCCCTGAATCTGCGCTTACGTTCTGATGCACGTTTCCGTTCGGATTGCGCATGTGTATCAAAACAATGTGTAAACGCTCCTGAAACTGCTGCTTGCTTATTGACGCGTTTAATTGACTGTCTTTTATATTCTTCGATTGTCATTGTATTCGCCTACAACTACTGCCCTTCCTGCTTCTGGAATCGTGTCATAAACACCATTCAATAAGTTAGCCATTCGTATGGCTTCATCAAAATTTTCATAAGTTTTAAATGTTTTGCCATCTACTCTCAAATCATATTTCAAAAAACACACCTCCATGTGTATACATACAAATCAAGTTCTTGACAATGAGTAAATAAACGTGAGACAATTTGTGCAGAGGTAATAATTTATGGAAACTTATAACCGTGTACGTCAACTTGCTAATGAACATAGATTGTCAATTGCAGAAGTTGAACGTCGTGCAAAACTTGCCCCACAAACAATAGGTAACTGGCGTAGAGTTAACCCGTCTGGCGAAGCTCTAGGCAAAGTTGCTACTGTGTTTAACACAACTGTGGATTATTTACTTGGTAGAACTGATAATCGTATGGCTATTACTAGTGATAAACCAGTTGATATATCTGATAGCACCGTAGCACTGTCGTTCAAAAATCATACATTGACCGATAAACAACGCTCTGACCTATCCGTTTATATCAAGACCATGCTAGAAACTAATTATTGGTAAACATATCTGGATCAAAGCCTAAATCAATCACTTCTGATTTGGTTAGTTTTGCTGGAAATGATTTTGCCATATCTGCAATTCCGTAGCTCCCTGTTAATAGGGAGTTTTTTGGTTCATTAAATTTTGTAATTGCATAACGGACACCGTTACCGAATACAGACCATGTATATGCTTGTTCTTTAACCACAAACAAAACTCGTTCATCCCCACCCATATAGCGAGCTAATGCTAATTCTTCTTCTGTCGTGATTGATTCAAGGAAATCTGAATATTTATCGTGACGATTAGCAAGCGTTAGTAGTGGATATTCACTATCAGATAGCGCCATAATTTTGTCATATTGTTCTTGTGTTACTTCGTATGTTTCAGTCATTGTACTTTCTCACTGTCGAACATTTCTGGGTTGTAACCCCATGCTTTGATTTCTGACTCTGTTAATTTGCTTTTATTACGCAAATTAATATTTATTGATACACCAACATAAGCTAAACTGAATTCCTCATTGTCTTTGAGTTTCCAGTAGTATTTCTTCTCTTCTTCAACAAACCTGTCATGCGCCCATTCACGAGTTAGTGGGTTAGCGATAGCTGCTAATTCAAAATGTAAATCGTTGCTAGAAACGTATTCTGAAAGTAGTGGCATTTTTTCCGAAACAACATTCCAAAATCCACCATCATTTATAAGCCTTCCTTCTGAAATAATTGTTGTTTGAAAATGCTCTTCTTGAATTTCAACAATCTTCTGATACTGCTCTTCCGTAAATTTCATCAACTCATCTCCTGTTGTAGTCTATACAATCTAACTCTGGTAGTGTTACGCCAGTCAGTTAGATTTTTTAATTTCTGCTTATCGTGTGGATAAACAAATCTGCGATAATATTTCAAATCATCACGAGCTTTGATGAAATCATATCGGGCGCGTTCTAATGATTCATTCATCAGCCCACCCCACTAGATATTGCGGTGTTACGTTGAAATAATCGGCTAGTAGTTCCCATGTTTCGAGTTTTGGTTCACGTTTTTCATTTTCGTAATTAGATAGGGTGGAATTTGTGATTTTAAAACCACGTCTTGTTAGTTCGTTAGTCATTTTGCCTAAAGAAACGCCACGCTTTTTTCTTAATTCTGCGAGTCTATTCATCTAACGTCACTCCTTCCGACCAGATAATCAATTGAGACATTGAAATAATCAGCTAAATCGAATACCATTGGCAATCGTGGTTCACGTTCTCCTGATTCGTACCTAGCCAATGTTCGTTGCGTTACCAACATTTCATCTGCTAATTCTTGTTGCGTCACGTTGCGCTCTTTACGAAGTTCACGCAATCTATTCATCAGACAACCTCCTAATCATTATGTCAATCAAACTCAAAGCATTTTTACCGTAATATTTAGCTGTTTTATTTTTAGCCGGAATCTCATCAACAATATTTTTTAAATCACCACGAATGCGTACAATCTTACCCACTGTGTTATTCATCATTAAATACCTGCTCATATTGCTGTGTGACAATATACTTTGCAATTTCTAGCAATTCATCAGCATTCTCATTTACTGCATCGAACGCTGCTTGCTCTGTGCTAAATCGCTCTTTGTGATAGCCACGACCGCCAATATCATATAACTCCACTCGATAACCATCTGGATCATGTTGAATGTCACCGCCCAGCATAGTTAATGCGTCTTTCATAGGCGTTTCCTCGTTTCATGTTCATGCTTAGTGTAACCAACGGTCATACCTGTAATGAAAATCATTCCTCCGATAATGACACTAGCTATTGTTTGTAAAAACCACATACATACCTCCTAACGGTTTCTTGAAAATTCCCATTTCCTAATTTCACGCCAACTCCAACCAATCACATTGCCCACGTTATCTCTAATCTGTGGGAAGTCGTCCAGCGCAAGAAACTTACTGATGTCAGCACGTCTCTTACCTGTCAGAAATTCAGCTAAATCTTGCTGACCTGTAATAATCTCGTGTTCTGGTCCACTCTCAAAGTAAGTTGAAAGTTTTTCCAAAACAGATTCAGAATGTAAATCAATTATTTTGTTATCCATATCTGTACGCCTTTCAAATTAATTAATCTGGAAGTAATCAAAGATTTTGTTTCTGATTCGTTCGAAGCGTTGTGCTTCTTCGCCATTGATTGCACGGCTTGTTTCATCTTCACGCTCGCCGATCCTTTTAGCTAACTCCTTTTGCTTGATGTTGTGAATTGCTAACTGCGTGATAATTTCTACATTTGGTTGTTTCACTGGTTTACTCCTTTCCGATAAGCGATTCGGTATGCGAATGCGTCATCTGGTTCCCATTTCATAAGGTAGCGTTTTGCTTTCTCAAAATCTTTTGCGAGCAACGCATTATATCGTGGAATGCTAAATTTACTTTTAAACTCTTTTGAAATACGAGCAAATACCATTCTCGATAATGCTTGATAACGTGCATTACCCTTATATCCAAGAATTTGAACTGCTTTGTCATTTCTAATTTGTCGTAATACTAATTCTTGATCGCCACTAATTGTTTGTGCGTATTGAATTGAATTGATTTTTCGTTCCAAACGCTCTTGTCGATAATCTTGTATTTTTAATGATTGAAACATGAGTTCAAAAACCTGCATGGGATCTTTAGGCGCTAATTGATAACCACCTGTTTGTCTAATTGTTGGTAGCACCTCCGATGTCACCCAACGTTTGAACTTTTTAGCGTTAGGCTGTTTGCTTGATAGGATTAGTGAGTAGAGACCTGATTCGTTGATAAGTGTTGGCGTTTGAGAACGACCTAACGAATCAGAAATTGATGGGGTAACGTTTTGGACCCCCACTATTTTATCGTCGTCATCAACGTGGTCTCTAACTGCTTTACTGGCATTTGCGTAACCCAAAGTTTCAGCGACATCTTTACCCACAAACCAAATCACATCTTCTAAATTAAGGGTTCTCACTCTACTTGTTTCAAAATTAAATACTTGTACTTGATTCATGTTTTTCCTCCTTTGTTCTAAATTCATCTAAGCTGACATCTAGTGCGTCAGCTACTTTTTCCATTGTGGAAAACGTTGCGTTGTTCTTACCGTTTTTGATTTGAGACAAGGTTGATCTGGAAACATCTGAATGT
Source organism: Leuconostoc falkenbergense (assembly GCF_014634805.1). Taxonomy (GTDB): domain Bacteria; phylum Bacillota; class Bacilli; order Lactobacillales; family Lactobacillaceae; genus Leuconostoc; species Leuconostoc falkenbergense. Next base: position 3,322 of record NZ_BMBS01000058.1, on the reverse strand, counting down.
TCCATCAACCAGCCCCACGTAAGATTTTTTTCGTGTAATACTTTAGTTATTTTTTCTGATTGCAAGGTCATGTTTAGTCCTCTTTAGTAGTTCTGTTTTCTGTTATAATTTACTTACAAACGTTCGTTTAAACGAACATAAGTTTGCCAAGGTTTTAATGCATATTCTCACTTTCTGAGTGGGAATTTTTGTATGACGTCGAATCTAAAGCTAACTTCGACTGTATCATCATCGACTTCTTCATTTAAGCGAGTATATTCTTTCAACTCGAATTGACCCTTTATCAAGCCAACTATTAATTTAATTAACTCTTCCATGTTTATTCTCCCTTCCTTTCTAAATGTCCTGAATATCTAACAACTGTCTAACCTTTGCACGAACCTCACGAGACTGTTTGTTTACTGCGTAGGTGTTAATCGCTAAACTCAATACTGCTTCTGAAACACCAATCGCATTCGCTAAATCTCGTTGTGTCATATCTCGGTCAAACAGACCATCTTTAACACGCTTTTTAAAACTACGTGCTGCGTCTACGATCATTTCTTCTGTCATATGTGTATCTCCTTTCCTATAAAACTTAGTAAGTTTCATATAATTAGTTGTAAGGTTAGCTTTACATTATGGAAGTTTCATAATATAATGGCAGTATAAACAAGCATAATCAAAGGACTACTAACCTTATCGCTCCGCCAAGATAGATAAATTTGTAGGTGTTTTTGTTTTGCTTAAAACTTAGTAACCAACTTACAAGAATTAGTATAACTGGAAGTTTTGTAATTGTCAACGCCAAAACGGGAAGTTACATAATTTTTGTGCTTTTAAAAAAGGAAAAACCTATAATGACACTATATGAGCGCACAACTAAATTATCAAAACAACGAGGATATTCATTAAAAAATCTAGCAATTAGGGCAGGATTAGCTGAAAATTCTATATATGATTGGAAAAAATCTACGCCAAAAGCAGATAACCTAAAAAAGGTTGCGGATGTTTTAAATGTATCAACCGACTACCTATTAGGACGTACTGATGAGATGAATCCAACGTCATCTGATAAAAAGGTCGCTGATATTTTAGATGACGAAACTATTCTTGCTTTCGATGGTATGGAAATAGAAGAGTCTGAAAAAGAGAAGTTGCGTGATTATGCACGTTATATTATTTCCTTACGTGAGAAGGAGAATAAATGACAGAATTTTACAATTACAGTGAGCAACTATATCCCGAAATAGTTCAAAGCGTTGAATCAATAGCTCGAAAAAACAACGTAATTATTATACTAGCTGATAATTTACTATCTCACGTACCCGATACAGCACTAGTAAAAAGCCGTGCAATTATAATGAATGCTAATTTTGATATTGGGGTTGATTATTGTTATCGACTTTCTCACGAATTGAGTCATATATTGTATGGAGATCACGAAGCGCAAGCGGTCTATCAATTCAGCGAATACGGTAAACGCGGTGAAGAATTGCTTGCACATAAAAACGCTATAAAGATGTTAATGTCTATTGAAATGCCAACAAACGTTAATGGTTTTATGGAATATTATCACGTACCCTCTTGGTTGGAAAAAGATGTCGACAGAACATTTAGAGAACTGGCTTATTTAGAATAGGAGAAAATATGAACACAGAAGATTTGAATGAATATATCAAAACAAATAGTAAAGCATACGACATTTTTATTGAAAAAGCGCTCGTCTATCAAAACAATAAAAACACCAGCCGTAAGATGGAAAAACGCTTTAGTGAAGATAAGGTAGCAAGCAAAGCCGAAACAATGTGGGAAAATATCGTCGTTAACTTACATGATAAATTGAATGCAGAAAAAACACTGAAGAAACACCCTTCCACAGATTGGATTAGGTTTATGGAAGAACATGAAATGCTGGATAATCTCGAAGATAGTATGGGAGTACTTGATTTAGAAGATTAATTAGTATGTGCTAGGCAACCATATTAAACCGCTTTAGGAGATTATCGTTATGTACTTTGAACAACACAATGTGGAAGTTGATGAAATACAATCACTAGATTAACACCCATGCCCTATCGGGCGTACATAAAATATAAAAGAAGATAACCTATGACTAAAGAAGAAAAACCAAAATTAACTAGCAAAAAAATGATAGAAAAGATGGAAAGTAAAAATATTCGCTTTGAAATTTGCAGTAGTAAAGATGCAATAGCTTTTTTGGAAAAGAAAAATTATTATTTTAAAGTTAACTCATATCGTCGCAATTTCGAAGAGATAAACGGTCTGTATACAAATTTAGATTTTGCTTACTTAATTGATTTAGCTGCTATTGACGCTTGGTTAAGAAGGTTTCTTAGTCCAATAACTTTGAATGTTGAACATGGTTTCAAAGTAAAACTACTCAATATGATCGCAGCAAATGATGTTATTGATGGTTATGAAATTGTTGAGGAGTTCAAAAATTACGATGAACGAACAACATCAGCATACGAACAAACAGTTAAATATTTGGAAGAAAATTTATATTCACGAGGGCTTTATGAAAAACATAAACCAGATTTTGCAATTTGGGTCTTGATCGAATCAATGACTTTTGGTGCTCTTTCGCAATTTGCAAGATTTTATGATGATAAATACTCCGCACGCGAAAGCTCGTTTCACACACTTCAATTACAGATGAAAAGTGCCAAAAGAATACGAAATGCAGTATCACACTCAAACCCCATTTTAATGAACCTGAATAATGAAGCTGGATTGTTTCCCGTTAACCAAAAGACTGGAAGAAGGCAGCGCTCATCTGCTTCGGTTGTTAGTTCCGCAGCAGAAATGGGAATTGAAAAAGACCTGTTACGCAACGTCAAAATAAACGATTTAGTTGCTCTGTTTTACTTAAATAAACGGATGACAAGCAGGGAGTCCCGACAGCATATGGTAAGAGATGGCGAAGCTCTTGTAAAACGATTTGATAAACATGAAGACTATTACTTAAAAACAGATTCAATTCAGGAATTCAAAAAAATTCTCGTTAAGTTGATTGACTTTCAGTTAAATTGATGATAAAATTTATGTATTGAAACAGTATATAAATCTACTGGCTCCGGAGATGGTATCGATGGGGTTACTACATAAAAAAAGGTCAAGTAATTTAACTGATTACTTGACCTTTTTGCTATTTAAAGCTCAATAATCCTTTGCAAGTCCACAAAGTCATGACTCTAAACTGCCCTATTATCATATCTGTACGCCTATTATACCTTCGTAAAAAGAAAGACAAACTATGTTAAAAGTCAAGAAAAACAACTAAATGTAGAATAATAATTTGGTTGAACGACAAATAAAC
>NZ_BMBS01000057.1 GCF_014634805.1 Leuconostoc falkenbergense | reverse complement strand
AGTAGTGCTTGATGACCAATTGCAGCATCATAAAAAGAAGCTAAATGCCTTGAAACACTTGACTTCTGGTAGAAAAAGTCATCGTATAATTACCTCGATAATTATCATACCACACAACAAATTGCTGACACCGTCCCTTGAAGCGCGATTTAAAAAGCGCTATATTGGACTTATTATTAAAAAGGAGTTCATTATGTCTTCAGAAATCACAACGCAATCAATTGCACAATTCCGTGAAGCAACAGCAACATCACAAAATGCAGTTGTTCGCCGTGCCGTCACCAAAAATGGTATTAACAATGCAAGTTACAATCAAGAAGTTGTTAATGCCAATGTTCCAACTTTCGCTATTGACCTTGATACAGGAAAAGTAGCGAATCAAAAGCAATCTGGTCGTTGCTGGATGTTCGCTGCTTTGAATACTATGCGTCATGATATGAAAGATATGTTTCATCTCAGCGACGAGTTCCAATTGTCTCAAAGTTATACTTTCTTCTGGGATAAATTTGAAAAAGCTAATTACTTTTATGAGAATATTTTAAATACTGCCAATGAGCCACTAGATTCACGTCGCGTCGCTTTTCTATTAGCCACACCACAACAAGATGGCGGTCAATGGGATATGATTGTTGCCATCATCGACAAGTACGGTGTCGTCCCACAATCAGCTTATCCAGAGTCGCAAGCTTCTTCTGCGTCAAAAGAGTTTAACACGACATTCAACACACTTCTGCGCCACGATGCTGTTATTTTGCGTGAACTAGTAGCTAATCACGCCGGTGAGCAAGAAATTGCAAATACACGTCAGAAAATGTTAGCAAATGTTTACCGCGTTCTGTCAATTACATTTGGTGAACCACCAGTCAAATTTGACTTTGAATATCGTGATGAATCAAAGAACTTCCACATCGAGCATGATTTGACACCAAAAACATATTTTGATAAATTTGTTGGTTGGAATTTGAGCAATTACGTTTCAATTATTAATGCACCCACAGATGACAAGCCATTTAATGCCACTTATAATGTTGATATGCTAGGCAATGTTGTGGGTGGACGAGAAGTTAAACATCTCAACGTGACTATCGATAAAATGAAATCACTTGCTATTGCACAATTGAAGGCAGGTCAAAGCGTCTGGTTTGGTGTTGATATGGGACCACAAGTAGATCGCGACAATGGTTTGATGGCGGACGGCGTCTTTGCAACTGACGCGCTATTTGACATTGATTCAACGATGACAAAGGCCCAACGCCTTGACTATGGCGAAAGTTTAATGACACACGCCATGGTATTGACCGGTGTTGATTTTGACGAAAATGGTCAACCAACCAAGTGGAAAGTCGAAAATTCATGGGGTGAAAAAGCCGGTAAAAAAGGATATTTCACAATGTCTGACGAATGGATGAGTGAGTATGCCTATCAAGTTGTCGTTAAAAAAGAATTCCTCGGCGCTGACTTAGTCGATATTTATGATAACGCTACGCCAAAATTGCTCGCCCCTTGGGACCCAATGGGTGCATTGGCTTAATATTTGGATTAAGGAGCGAAAATTTGGCATGTCGCTAAAAGAAAAATTGGAACGGTTACGTCAATCTGAAGACCAATCTATTTCAGATGATTTGTTAGATCTGATGATTACAAATATTGGCTCACTAGATTCAGAACTACGAGACACGTTAAATTACAACCTATTTGCAGAGGCAGTAACAGCTGGAAACTTAACATTAAAGCAACAGCAAGAAGTAACACAACGTTTGTTGCGTAATCGATTTTTACTCACCAACATTGATAATTCTCAGGACAATGAGTCCATTTTCAAAAGAAGTTTTACGGCACTCTTCTTGGCAGCGTTAGCTTATCGCCACAATAACTCGCCCTTTTTGTCTCAACAACAAGAACGTGAACTTATTAAACAAACGATTTCTTATTTGCAATTAGAACATGATTTCAGAGGTTTAACTTTACACGGCTGGGCTCATGGTATTGCACACAGCGCTGATTTGATTGATGAAATCCTTAATTTTCAATCATTAAATCACCAAGATATTATTGCATTATTGACTGCAATTAAAAATGTATTACATCGTCCATTTTTATTCACAGCCGATGAACCTGGGCGTTTAGTCATACCCATTTAGCATTTGAGTTATATCCAATTGATAACTGATAAAGAGTTGACAGAATGGCTAACCGACTTAAACCATATTAATGCAGATGAATTTGATGCTTATGGTAATGTTTCACTGTTCATGGTTAAGTTACAGTCTGTATTGCTTATCACGGAAAGTTCTGACCACCCTCTTTCAGAAGCTGTGAATCGCATCATTAAAAACAATTATCAACGTTTTGGATACCTTTAATGCTAGTCTTAAAAAGAAACATAGTGTTGTTTTTAACTAACCACTTTGGTTAATTTCGATGACCATTTTTCAATCTTTAAAATAAAAAAACGCGACATATCGGGTGTTTATCTTCCGGTATGCCGTGTTTTTATTTTGGATTCTTATGAAGGACGATTGCCACCTGTTTTAATCATAACCGCAGCTACCACACCACCAATTATCAACAGAATTGCATCCAGACGAATGACATTAATGAAACCATAATCAAATGCTTGTCGAACTGCTAATTCTAATTCATGGGCATAAGGCGTAGCTAAAATGCGCTTGCCAGTAATAATCGCATGTCCGGAAAAAGGACCTGCCTCAACCAAGACTTTGTGTAACGCCGTAATGATAGCACTGGGTACATGACTTAAAGTAACAAAATGATGCGCCAAACCCGATTGGTAGCCATCGGCTAATCGCAATCCTTGGAACACCACACCAAAACTAACGCCAACTTGCATGAAAGTCGAAATCATTCCCGAAGCCATCCCCATTTGATAAGGTTGGACCGACGACATCGCCGCTGTTGTCATTGGCGGATTTATTGAGCCACCTCCAATACCAATAATAATAAATGCAGGCCAGAAATCAGCAAATGTCGCTGTCTCGCTCGTCAATGCGCTCAAGGTAAACAAGCCAATCCCTATAAAGAAAGCTGAAAATGCCAGCATATAGCCATGTCGTAAACGATTTGTCAACATACCAGCGATTGGTCCTAAAATCAGTGAGAAACCTGATATAGTTGCTTGACGCAACCCAGTTTGCCAAGCTGTATAGCCGACATAGTTCTGCATAAAGGTAGAAAGATAAGCAAAAAAGCCATACAAACCAGCACCCAAGAAAAAGGCAATAATAACTGCTCCTGTAAATGAAGATGATTTGAACATGCTCAAATCCATCATGGGATTTTTAGCAGTTTTTTGTCGCCAAATGAACAATGCAAACAAGACAACGGCAGTAGCCAAGTAGCCAGCCACTTGAAGCTCACCCCAACCCCAATCAGTGTGCATTTCCTTTTGAACTAAACCAAAAACCAAAGAAAAGATTGTCCCAGCAGATAATAGCATACCCAAAAAATCGACTTGGCCACTAGCACGGTGGGCCTGTTTGTTAGAAATAAAAAGCCATGCCAAAATTATTGTTACGACACCAACCGGTAAATTAATTGTGAAAATAGATTGCCATGAAAACGCATCAACAAGCCAGCCACCTAACAGTGGACCCGAAGCAGTTGAAAGGCCAATGATCGAACTCAAAATGCCCAAAGCAATACCACGCTCTTTACCATCAAAACTTGTGCCAATTAAAGCAAATGATAATGACATGAGTGCAGATCCTCCGATAGCTTGGACCGCACGGAAAATATGTAACATGCCAATGGTCGTTGATGCAGCGTCAAGTCCTGAACCAATCGTGAAAATGACCAGTCCAACCATGAACATCAATTTACGACCATATAAATCACCTAATTTTGCCCAAATTAACAATAGCACTGAAAAAACTATTGTATATGAGGAAATAACCCATTGTAAATCTGAATATGACGCATTCAAACTGGTTTGAATACTAGGTAAAGCAACATTGACAACTGTCGTGTCAATCAAAGCCATAAACACCCCAAGTGAAATTGCAATTAACGCTAACCAGCGCTTAGGGTTTGTTTTTTCGTGTCCTGAATTTTGCATTATTCTAACTCTCTTTCAATCATGTCGACATAATCTAAATAGGTATTTGCTAAGGCCGCTTGCAATTTATTTGCTTGCAAAGCCGATTTGAAAAAGGATGCATCAGCGTGCTTGAGCATTAATTGACTAATATTTTCTGTGTAGCGGTCACGTTGCGCTTGTTTTTCTGCACGAAAAGCAGCTATGATTTGTTGTGCCAATTTGCTATCAACTAAGCACAAACTAGTGAGTTTAAATAAATAAACTTCGTCCATATGTGCATTATTTTTCACTGGTTCACGCATCAACTCAAAAAACCGATCACGTCCTACTGCTGTAACGTGTATTTTTTTCCTGCTATGCGGGTCTTCTATTATCATTAATTTGCCAGCGGTTTCCATTTTTTCTAATAATGGATATAGTACCCCAAAGCTAACTTTACGGTTTGCGCCTAAAATATTTTCCAGTATAAATCGTAATTTATATGCAGAATGATCAGCATACAATAATTGACCTAATATATATAATTCATACATAATGCCCTCCTTTATTATATCTTTTAGATACTTAAAACACAGTATATCTTTTAGATACTTTTGTCAATTATATTTGCATATAAAAAGAATCAACCTAAGTATAGGTTGATTCTTAATTAAATGCTTACATCATACCTGGCATACCACCTTGTGGCATTGCAGGTGCTTCTTCTTTAGGTTGTTCTGCAACAACTGCTTCAGTCGTTAGCAACAAAGCTGACACTGAGGCGGCATTTTGCAAAGCTGAACGCGTCACCTTGGTTGGATCAACGATACCAGCAGCAATCATGTCAACCCACTCGTCAGTAGCAGCATTGTAACCAAAGCCTTCTTTTTGATCTTTAAGCTTGTTGACAATGACTGAGCCTTCCAAACCAGCGTTTTCAGCAATTTGGCGAACTGGTGATTCAAGCGCCTTAATCACTGTGTTAATACCAGTTTGCACATCACCAGTTTCAGACAATGCCTCAACAGCTGAGATTGCGTTAACCAAAGCCGTACCACCACCAGCAACGAATCCTTCTTCAACGGCAGCACGTGTCGCATTCAAAGCATCTTCGATACGATACTTACGTTCTTTCAATTCAGTTTCTGTGGCTGCACCAACATTAATGACGGCAACACCACCAGCTAGTTTTGCCAAACGTTCTTGTAGCTTTTCACGGTCAAAGTCAGAAGTTGTTTCTGAAATTTGTTGTTTCAAAGTTGCTACACGTTCTGCTGTGGCTTGCTTATCGCCAGCACCTTCAACAATAGTTGTATTGTCCTTAGTAACATTAACCTTAGCAGCTGATCCAAGTTGTTCGATTGTAACATCTTTCAAGTTCAGGCCAAGATCATCAGTAATTACTGTACCACCAGTCAAAATGGCAATATCTTCAAGCTGTGCCTTACGACGGTCACCAAATCCAGGTGCTTTAACAGCTACAACATTGAATGTACCACGCATCTTGTTCAAAACCAATGTTGGCAATGCTTCACCAGTAATATCATCAGCAATAATCAACAATGCACGACCTTGTTCCACAACGCTTTGTAGGACTGGTAAAATGTCTTGAATATTGCTAATCTTCTTGTCAGTAATCAAGATATATGGATTGTCCAAGTTGGCTTCCATCTTATCATTATCAGTGACCATATATTGTGACATGTAGCCACGGTCAAATTGCATACCTTCAACAACATCCAATGTTGTTTCAATACCCTTTGATTCTTCAATCGTAATGACACCATCGTTACCAACTTTGTCCATCGCTTCAGCAATCAAATGACCGACTTCTTCATTAGCAGCTGAAATCGACGCAATTTGAGCAATTTCATCTTTTGTATTGACGGTATGTGACATTTCGTGCAACTTAGCAACTGCTGCTGCCGTTGCTTTTTCAATACCAGTACGAATACCAACAGGATTAGCACCTGCTGTCACGTTTTTTAGGCCTTCGCCAACAATAGCTTGCGTCAAAACTGTGGCTGTTGTTGTACCATCACCAGCGATGTCGTTAGTTTTTGAAGCAACTTCAGCAACTAACTTAGCACCCATATTTTCAAAGTGATCTTCTAATTCAATTGCCTTAGCGATTGTCACACCATCGTTAGTAATGGTTGGTGCACCATAAGATTGCTCTAAGACCACATTGCGACCTTTAGGTCCAATTGTTGTTTTAACTGTATCAGCTAACTTATCAACGCCGGCCTTCATCTTAGAACGTGCGTCTTCTGAAAACTTTAATTCTTTAGCCATGATTTAACTATCTCCTTTGATTTGATTATTATTCAACGATTGCAACAATGTCTTTTTCATGGAGTGACAAATAATCTTGCCCTTCAAATGACACTTCTTGCCCTGCATACTTATCAAACAAGACTTCATCGCCTACTTTAACTGTCAAATCACGAATTGTGCCATCATTCAAGACATAACCCGTTCCCGCAGCTACAACTTTACCAGTAACAGGCTTGTCTTTGGCATTACTTGCCAACACAATCCCACCGACAGTTTGTTCTGCAGCTTCCGTTACTTCAATAATCACACGATCACCTAATGGCTTCAACATGGATTCATACCTCCGAGATTTTTTCATTTTAGCACTCTTTATATGTGAGTGCTAAATACAACTATAAGTATATCACGCTGGTCACAAATGTCAACATTTTTTGATTCAAAATATCAAAATTCAGCCTCTATTTTTAAATAAAAAACTCGTCGGTCATCACGTCACCCACGAGTCATTATTCTATTTGTAAAAATTTTTTTCAGCGGTAAACTAATCAACAAAATTGTTGACAAAATAAGTAAAATGCCAATTAGTTGAAACCCTCTCAAGCGTGTCCCTAGCAATGTCACCGATAAGGTCGTTGCTACCAAAGGTTCAATGGTCCCTAGCAAACTAGCAGACGATGGCTTTAATCCAGCTAAACTCATGACATACAACGCATACGGTATCAACGTCCCAAATATGACAATTGCGATAACAATCCAGATATCTTGCAAGTCAACACCACTCGCAATACGCCACACTGGATGTATGAGATTAGCGACCAGTCCACCTATTAATAATCCCCAACCCACAATCACTAAAGGTGGCGTTTGATGTAACAGCGGTTTTGGGATCAAGGTATACCCCACCAAACCAAATGCTGAAATAACACCCCAATAAAGTGCTCTTGGATTGATTTTCAGATGGTTAATGTCACCATTAGTTACTAACAAGAAGACACCCAATAATGCCAAAATAATCGCAACAAACTCAAGACGTGATGGCCAACGTTTACTATATATACTCATCAACACAACAATAATTGCTGGTCCTAACGATAGAAAGACCGTTGCAGTGGCTGAATCCCCATAATAAACCGACAAAAAGAAACTTGATTGCGCCAGCAACACACCAAAAAGACCAAACAAAACGACCAAAAGTGCTGTATATGTATGTTGCCAAACCGAAAAAACAGCCTCTTTAGTAAATAAGGTCAGCACACAAAGAAAAATCGCCCCTGCACACAGCATTCTCACGCCTACCAGCCATTCTGGCGCCACGGCCTCTTGACGAAATAAAATACTGGCCAGTATACCACTAATGCCAAACAAAGTTGCACTAATAATACCACAAATTATACTTTTAAAAGATGACATATAGTGACCTCAATCTCTAAATTAAAAAATTCACACGTGATTTTATATTATCACAATTTTTATTAAGATTACATCATCGAAGTCAAAAATTTGTATCTTGATTCAGTAGCTATTAAATTAATCGACAAGTTAATGCCAATGAACGTTGCTGCGCTAGTCCCTCAAATCCATTACGCCTGTAAAACTTTTCAGCTGGCGTATGCATTTCTGTCTCTAAAATAATGGCAGGAATATCATTTTTTATCAAATCATTTTTGATTGAAGCGAGTAATTCAGTTCCAACGCCTTGTCCTTGATAGTTCGCATCAACAAAAAAATTATCCAACTGGTATTCAACACCCAAATGCCAAGGTTTCACATATCCCAGTGCCAAAGCTATGATGTGGTCAGATTTTTTATAAACATAGCATCGATTGGTATTCATTTCTAAAAGGCGGGTGATGTAACGAAAAATATCATCATAGTCATTCTGCTCACACCAAGGCGCCTTCGAAAATACGTCAATATATAACGCTGTTGCTCGTGCGATGTCCTCATTAGTCAAAAATGTGATTTCGGATTTCATAATATTTTTCCTCATTAAACATCTTAGCATATTTATAAAAAGGCAGATTGTAAAATTTAAGTTGAACATTTAAGTGGACAGAAAAACCCATCAAGGTCTTTAATGGTGTTACCACAA
>NZ_BMBS01000056.1 GCF_014634805.1 Leuconostoc falkenbergense | reverse complement strand
TGTTTTAGACAATTACCATTAAAGGCGCTGCGGCTTTTTTATTCAAGTGTTCGGTTTAATTTTACAATCTACCTTATCTACTTCGAGGTTTAGAGAGTTTTGGCGTTTTATTTCTTTTGTGTTGGTTTCACTCGAACGCTTGCTATCACTATCCTTACTGGTACTTGTGGCATGATGTTCAAGAGGGGGGGTAGAAACTTGTCCTTCTGCTGACACCGTAACAAAAGGTGTCAGTAAATTGATTATGATTATCCCTATTAACATAATTTTTGGTAATTTAGCCATTGCACACTTGTCCCAATCAGATTAGGTATTCATTATCACTGGAAAAGTTGCCTAAAAGGTGAAATAAATTCGAATACTGTGTAACGAATTTGTGAACAAATTGTGCAGATGTCGCTAAACCTGTCTAATACTTCAAACTAAAAATTGAGCACGACATAATTTATGTCGTGCTCAATTTTTTACTTATCTGTCACAATCACAGTGGCATTGTCGCCAATGTAGATTGATGTTTTCTTACCTGTTTTATTATCAACCAGATTCACACCATGTCCGTTACGGTCAAAGCTAAACGAACCAGTATATTGATAGATTATCTTGCCCTGATAATCTTTGATGACAATTTCACGTTTTTGATTGTTGTTATATTCCAACTGGTAAGTCTTTTTTGACTTAATGTAACTCGATGAGTGGATATAATTATAATATTTTGACGACGCTGCTAAGCCGAATACAACCAGCGCCACAATAATACCTATAACAGCAATTGTGTTACCTAGCCTCTTTTTACCACCAAAGAAATAAGCATAGACACCTAGTAAAATAATGACAACAGGCACGGCAAACATGGCCGCCCACAGCACCCAAGAAATAGGCGTTGGCTGAATATGAAACATTTGATTCTCCCCAATTAATGAATTTTTTGTTATTTCTTACTATATAATATCAAACATTTCATCAATTTTCACCTTGAGATGATGATAAGAAGATTATGGTATTTTTCAAATAAAGCAGGACATATTACTATGATTATAAATAGATGTCTGCTAGTATTAAGTTAATTAGTCGCATGAAAGGAGCAGTTAATGTATACCACAGTACTTTTTGCCATTATATTCTGCGTGATTGTCAGGGTAATTTTCTTAGCGATTGGCTTTAACGCTCGCCATCCCGTAGCCAAGTATGTTTGTCAGTTCATTGGATTTGCGCTATTAGTCTTTGCCATTATATTCTTGCTCACGCATTACTGGTGGTGGATATAATTGGCAATTAAGCTATCTATTTTTCAAGTTCGCCAACCGACCCGTCAGCGATTCAGATAGGTAACGATGTTCTGCGCGATGCAGGTATTCACAATCCCCATTGTGAATTCACCACCCTTGTCAATATTCAGTTCATTAGCCATAATCTGATTTTGTAATTGTTTATTATCTACCAAGAGTCGTAACAAGTCATTCTTAGAAATTTTATTTTGGCTCGTATCGCCCTCGTGTTCCGCATAAAAATAATAACGATGTGCGCCCACAGCAGCAATATTACCAATATTTCGGAGGGCATCTTTAAAACTATGTTTCTCTGCAATACCATAGTTCATCTGATTATCATTCATGATTTTGACCTCCCAATCTCTTCAATCAACCTACTATATAGTTCTCATTATAGTACAATCTGAAGGCAGAATTTTCCGAATTTTTTAATCTTTTTTCAATAAAAGTAAAAAAATTATCCCCAGTAATGATTTTTTTGTTTAACCTACTGCACCACCAGTTCTTGAATGATTTTATTAAAGTGGTTTTTATTTTTTAAATCCTTAACTGATTGGAAATTCATACTCAAATTGTCATGATCCTTTGAGTACATCAATCTTGTGATAGCTGAAACATTGCTTTTCATGACGGTGCTAACTGATGATCCCGGTACAATTCTAGCAATTTTAACGTAGCTGCCTTTGTGATAAGCCATTACGTACGGATCTTTGACGCCGGGGTTGAGTCCCGTTGTTAGCGTTAGCTTCGTCCACTCCGTCCCCATGTCATTATCTGAAAACCATTTTGTCCAATAACCATGGTTTGTCTTATTATTGGGATTAGTGACTTTATCGCTAGGCATTTTTGTATAGGCTACTTTGTATTGCAAAAATGGGTTCATGCGGTCAATTGTATCAATGCCTTTTTGGTAACCAACCAACAGCATACCTAACCATAATACCAATAACACAAAAATGGACCCCAGTATCATTGTGAGCCGCTTATAGCGATGCTTCAATGACACATCTTGATCAATTGCTTCAGCAATGCTTTTCTGTTTGTCTCTCATGTCGATTTCTTCTCCGAACATTATTTTTTCGAAAGATACGTCAAACAAATCACTCAAACGCCTTAAGACATCCAAACTAGGATAATTTTTACCTGTTTCCCAAGTTGACACAGTTTGCCGGCTGACATGAACTTCATCTGCCAGCTCCTGTTGTGTCATCTTTTTTTGTAGCCTTAGTTGTTTAATATCTTGTTCAAAACTCATAGCTTTCATCTCCTAATGTAACCGACTCACTAAGAACAATACTAGCAATTCATGCTTGCTCTTGTAAAGCAAGCGTCACTAGCATGGCATTATTTGGGGATTTGCGCGTAAAAAAATATCAAGGTTTAATTACTTCATCATGATAACAATTGCTTATGGTACAATAAGAAAAACTCGAAGGGCAACTACTATGGAAGAATTATTTGGCATGATTTTGGTATTCTCAGACACGTTATTTGATGTTGATGATGACAAACCATTTGGATTCAGATTCTGGCTCGCACTAGTCGTCTGGGCTGTTACGTTTGGTGCTTTTATCATTGCACTTTACATGTTCATCGTGTTTGTGCCAAGCTTATTTAATCACCCACTAACTCAGTTTTGGTGGGTGTGTGTTGGCATAGAAGTGCTATTTGGTGGGATGTCTTATTTTTTAGGACGGCGCACTGTAATTTGGGCTTGGCAAATTAAAAATAATATTCAAGCCCATTACCCCCAAAAACATACAGATTAATCATCTATTTTTCATGATTAGGGTGTTATAGAAACAACCAAAAAACCACGACTTAAATTTGAAGTCGTGGTTTTTTTGATTCTGATTGATATCATTTTTCGAAACAAAATTCAAAATATCATCACATTTAAAATCTAAAATTACTATTAATGGTAAAAATAATGCCACATTTACAAAAAATTTACCAGATATTTTCACAAAAACAAAATAACAATGAGACACTAATTAAGTACAGAAAATTATTATTAAGTACACATCGTTATATCAAAACACTCAGGGAGAATATGATGAAACGCACACTCACTCGAACACTCAAGCTATCAGCAATTGCGCTGATACTCTGCCCAAGTTTTTGCACTAGCGTCATAACTGCTTCCAATATCAATGCCATTGATATTGATGCCGCGCAAAAAACCAAAGTTTATAGCGATGCTGATGTCAAGCAAGTGATAAACAACCTTAATGATGATTTATCGGAAATTTCAAAGTCAACTAAGTCTGATAGTGATACTGATTTGAAGCCACTATCGCCAATGTATAAAAATAATACTGATAATATACTCAACGCAATCGGCGCCGCTGCTTCTTGGGCAACGGCAGCATTCGCCGATAGTACCAAAGAATCTTGGAAAGCCGGAAAAGGTCTCGCTTTTAAAGAAAGTATGACTGGCTTGGCTAAACTGTTAGATTTTGGTAAACTGTTTGGTCCTCTAGTCAAACTATTTATGGGATTCGGCTGCCCGGGGGAAGAATCACCTGAAATGAAAGCAATCAATGATCTAAAAAACACACTCAACTATTTTCAAGAACAAACAGCAGCTCATTTTAAAACAACCAATCGAAAAATCGATTTAAACACGATTACCCCACTCGTTCAAGAACAAATCACCATGCAACAAAATTTCAAAACCGCTAACGGTGGTACAGACGCTCTAACTGGAGAGCTACATGCTAAAGAATATTTCACTGGAAAAAACACAAATGAAACAACATTTGATTATAATACAAAAGCAATTTATCACACAATTGGCGATTGCAAAGTAGAAAACAATACGGTTAGTTTTTCACAAGACAAAAACACAACATTTGTTGGTGATGTACAAAAATTTGGCAATGCTTTAACCAGTAGAACATTACAAGGCAAGTCATACGATTCATTTAATTTATACGCTGCCTATTTGTCTCTTGCTCGAGAACTTAATTTTGCAACATTCAGTGACAGAGAAAAATGGAACGAAACCATCAAAGATGATTGGGCGTACCTGACTCAAGTTGCAACGCTAGGCATTTATGCCGATGCCATGCGTTGTCAAGCCATTTCTATTGCTTTTGACCGACTAACTCATAATGACGCATTCTGGCAAGATAAGACGTCAGCAATTGAGACAAAACTTAGAAAAGATCTAGCGGCTTATTCGGATGTCAAGAAACAAGATGAGAAACAAGATGTGAACCTCTTCGGCTTAACCGTTACAAATATCGGCACTAACTCAAACGACTACACAAGAACCTATGGACCAATTACAGCAGTAGAGCGCAATACCACAACCCCATTAACCGAATTAAGCCAAAAAATCGAACAAAATTATAACAACAATCAAAAAGAATTTGATCAAGAAAAGAGTCTTTCAAACCAAGGTACTTACTATGATTATGCAGCTGCCACATCATTTACGACGAACAATTCTTGCCCATTGTATCGAGCAGTCTTAGGTAGTGCTGGCGGCAAAGACGCGCAAATCAAAAAACAAGGTGGCATAACGAACCATTGGGGTGTCGCTAATCTAATGGGTCGCCATGGATTAGTTGATGGCTTGGAACCAGTTGCCAGTTTAGATCATAGCCCACTCGAAGCACAAGATAATGATCCGCAAGGCTATGATATGAGTAACGCCTTGTCTAGTCAACAATTAGCTAATATGATGGCTGGCTTAGATGTAAAAGGGCAAAGTTTGGAACAATTTTGTCCAGAGATAAAAGGTCGCCCTGTTTATGCTAATAATTTTGACCCTAAAACCGATGATCATGGTGTCTCATCAGGTTTCATGTACTGGGAAGGTTATGATTTAGATGCCAATTATTACCGTGGCACTAAATTAGACCCTAATCAAAAAATAAAACATGCCTTCTACGAATATTACTCATTTTTAAATTCATCGGGTGTTGGCTCCCGGTATTTGCCTACTGAATGGCAGCACACAAAGCAAGCCGTAACCATTTTAAAAGCTGGGAAACCTATGAATCCAAGTTATCTGATTCAATAAAAGTCATAGCCAACATTCAAACTCATTTGTATTTAAAAAGCAAGCTACTGTTAGAAAATCAGTAGCTTGTTTTTTGTCATAAGAAAAAGCGTCATATCAAGGTTTTTACAACTTGATACAACGCCATTCAATGGTTAGTGGAGAAGAAGGGAGTTACTACACCCTTGTTATATCAACATTCATGGCGGTTTGTACTATATTTAGTACCATTTAATCAATCAAATCAGATAATATGTTGCCTGTCTCATCACTGGCTCGCTTGGTTATATCACTATAAACATTTAACGTCATGGCAACGTCTGCGTGTCCTAGATAGGTCTGTACCTGTTTAACGCTTGCCCCTTGTTCTATGGCTAGTGTCGCCCACGTATGCCGTAACTTGTGCATGGATAACCCAACCGCTACACCATATTTATTGCTGACATCATGCAACCATTTGTTAGGTCTCATTACCTGTAATGTTTTACCCTGATTATTGAATACATAATCGTTTGGCTGTTTGTGTTTGCTATACTCATACCAATCAGACAATACAGCCAACATTTTATTATCAATTTTGAGGGTACGCTTACTAGTTTGACTTTTAGGCGCTTTAATATACGTACCACCATTAAAGCCACGTCCTAATGCCTGCACTATTTCAATGTAGCCATTGTTAAACTCAATATGTCGCCATTGTAACGCTAAAAGTTCCTCTGTTCTCATCCCCGTAAACGCTCCTAGTCTTAACAAAGTGTATGCTTGTCTGTTTATCTGGCTATACTGGCTATCTAAAACATCTATAAATGCTTTAAATTCGTCAACATCCATGAATTGCTTTGGTTTATTTAGCTGTCTGCGCTCTCTAGGCATTTCTATTTTAGTAAACGGGTCTATATTTAACATATCCATGCGTACAGCTAGGTTTAACAAACGTCTAAAATATCCTGTTATCTTTCGATAATGTAATATCTTGCCTTGCATTGTGTTAATATAACGCTGTAAGTCTAATGGCTTAATATCAGTTACCAATGTATCGCCCCATTCGGGGATGATGTGAACGTTAAAAACATTCATAGTCTTGTTTAACGTGCTTTCTTCAACGGTATACTGATATGTTTCCAGCCACATATTGTATAGCTCTTTAACAGTCAAAACGTTAGGGGCTATTTTTTTGTTGTACTTACTCTCGCCATTATCAAATAACACAGTCTCGTTATTAAACCATTGTCTAGCGCTGTGTTTACTATCAAACCCCCGCTTTTTAATTCTGACTTGCTGACTATCGTTTATTAAATAGCCATTGACCTCCCAAACTTTCCCTTTTGGTGTATTCACTTGTTGTAACTTCATGTTGTAACCTCTTTATTATCAACAAGTAAACAGTGTTTAAAGATAAATAAAAAAGCATGTTCACACGCTTTCATTATTTCACACTGTTATGATGTTGTTTTTAGCTTAATACTTTCTTAAACATTGTTAATCATAATAATGTCTAACAGCTTCATCAATTTCATCACGATTGTATCTCATGCCATGCTCTGTGGGATAACCTTTTACCTTGCCTGTCTTCACGTATCGTTTGATAAAAGTATTGTCCGCCACACTGATATATTTGTGCGCTTCACAACGCTTTAACCACGTAGCCCATTGCTGGGGATGATTATTACTTGCTGTCATGTATACTCCTTTCAAAAAAAGTAAGGTTTTATTAGGTTTATGCTTACATTTGCCTGTAATTTATCCGACTTTTGCCGACATTTACATGCTCATTACTCAACGCCCCTCAATTCTAGTTCTGTCTCAAATTCAATATTCTTACTGCGGTATATGCTCTCTTGCCGTTGAAATTCTTCTTGTAGCGCTTGTAATTTCTCAGGACTAGGTTCATGTTTCGTGTGGTCGTCCTTGTTAATGTTATCTTGAGAATATCCTAACGTCTCTAGCGCAAATTTATATGTGTCTATCTGGTGTTTCAATAAAAATATTTCATGGTCCGCCATGATGTGGCGTGTCTCTTGATTGTAATTGACCTTTTCTAAAAACCTAATATGTCTCCGTTGTTCAAAAATATAACCAATCAATACTATAAATATAAAGCCACCTATATAATTCATTTCATCCCCTTTTCGGTTGTTTTCTGCTAATTTTGTCATCCGTACCAAAAAACAAGCCTATGATGTGCCGTAGTTTTTTCTGTATAGTAGCCTGTAACCCTTGATATAAAAGGCTTTTGAATTTTGTACCATATGTGCCAACTTTTTTTCACACTACACACTATATAGGCTTATTTATTTTTTTTATGAAAAACAATGGAACAAGTGGCACGGTATGTTAAACCCTTGCGCCCCAACCATTACAGCGTTTTGGCTTTGGTACAAAAAAAGCACATTTTGATGACAAGTGCTTTTATACCATAGCTTCAACCCCTGTTTTCGTGGCACAAATTCCCACTTAATCATCAAAATATGGCTTCAAATCTAGTCCGTCCCAACTCCAAACGGGGTTATCTGTCGTCTTGCCCGTTTGATGTGAGCGTGTCTTTATTTTTTTATATCCTAACTGCTCCATACGGATATTAAACTGTTTACGTTGTAACTTGCTGTGTATGCCGTTATCTTGTAACCATAATTGAAATAAGTCCCACGTTTGAGAAATACTAGCGCCACCACTATATAGGTTGTCATCCTCTCTTGTAACATCCTTTAAGAAAGTAGTGACTAAGTCCTGACGTTCTAGCCATTCCCTTGTAGCTGTTTCAATCTCATCACTAGTTGAAAACTTGCCCCGTTGCTTGGCTTGTTGATAAGCTGTTAATACACTATAAGCAAACGCTCCCACTTCTTTAACGGCTTGTTTCTCATCCCACAATAACGCTCGCTTGGCTTGTTCCTGTGGTCGTTCTCTGGCTCTTGGTGCTGTCACTGGTACAATCTTGATACGTTGTGATAACGCTACATTGACGGCTATATTAGGTGTCTGATTGGCACCAAACAACAACAAAGCATAGAATTTTAAACTCAAGGCATCCGCATTCTTGGCTTCAACGTCTATTCTGTCCCCACCCGATAGACTTCTTAATGTGTCGGGTACTTCAATACGGGTGTCTGGTAAATCTAAATGGATATTACTCAACTTCTCAAATAGTCCGATTAGTCCAAATCTTGCACTCTTGCCGTTACTACCTGCGATTGTGTCCATATC
>NZ_BMBS01000055.1 GCF_014634805.1 Leuconostoc falkenbergense | reverse complement strand
TGTAAATGTTGCTGGTATCATTCAAAAAGTCATTTGCTTTGGCTTTGTCTGCGTTCAAACGACTAACCACGTAATCGGGGTGTTCCGCAGGTAAATCAGCTTTGACATCACTTATCTCAAAAGCATTTGGTGCCAGGTTGACACGATCAATTAACTTCTGTGTGGGATCACTTTCAGTCATGGCACCCTCTGAGTTGTCTTGAGTCGGAACAACAGCTTGAACAGTTGGCTTCACTATTTCACCACTTGTAGGCTGCTTTGGATGTTCAACTATCTTAGGAATAGCAGGTACAGTCTTTACGACCTTTTCCTGTGATTGGTCACTAGTTTCATTGTCAACATCTTGAACCAGTGGTGGCTTGACTTCAATCGTTGTGCGTTGGAACTTATTAGGCTCAACTGTTAGGACTTCACCAGTTTCACGCGCTTGTCTAAACTGTTCCTCAGAAGGTAAATCTGGCAAATCATCTGATGACAGACTACCATCCGCAAGCACGGCATCCATCAGCGGTTGTAAGGCTTCAACAATAATGTCATAAGTCATATCTTCATCTTGACGAATTTCTGTGTCATTAAAAATATGATCAGCGGTACTAACAACAATGTTTTCAAACCCTGCTGTTAATGTCGCTCTTTCCCAACTTAATCCGGTTGGCTCAGCACGACCTTTTTCGTTAGTGATAAAGTAGACGACATTGCCTAAACGAACATCATGATCACCTGCGCGAACCACATCATTGACCAAACCAGCAGCGAATTGTTGTAGCCCTGACAGTGATACATTCGGCCAGCTTTCACTTACCCCACTTTTTTCTGCCAGGTCTTTAATCACCTCATCATTGAGATCAATTTCAGTTTGTTCAACGCGGGCAAAAAATGGATCACCGATACTAGTTTGTTTTTTCTTCCCAAACATATCTTATTCCCCCGTTCAGAATGGCCAGTTGATGACGTTTCCGCCACCAGCGGTTGTAGCTGTTTGCCAAATCCATGTCAGCAATAGTCCAGTTAAGGCGCCACCACCAATACCGAACATGGCGTGCATTAGCTTGCTGTTACTCTTTTGCGCCATCTGTTCATTACCAGTAGCACGCATGATGAAACCAATCAATAAGCAAATAGCGCCCACAACGATCAACACAATATAAAGAATTGTGATGACCTTTGAACCACTTGTTTTGGCAGCATCACCAATGTCCGCTGAGGCAACAGTCGGTAGCCACATTGGTAATGAAGCAACCAATCCCACGAATGTTTGTTGTAAGCGTAAAACCGGACGACGCTCCCATAGAAACTTGTTATGTGCATTTGACTTTTTCATTCAAAAAGTCCTCCTTTTTCTTTGTTGTGTTATCAACACACGCACAGAATAACAAGAATCAAAAAATTGTCATAAAGGTAAATGATTTTTCCTGAGGCAAACAAAAAAGCCCATCCAACGGGATGAGCTTTAGTTAATTTACAAAAAATAATTCAACGACACTCAATCCAAAAAAGTTTGAGTGTGGTAGATTGTAAAATTGACATGTTTGACGGATAACAATAGTCCACGGCATTTGTATTGTAAATTGGGGTTCAGAGGCTATGGTCAAGAGCCGAATTCTCTGTTTGATGGCAAAAAATATTACAACGAAAGTTTATTGTTACTTGATTCTCATTCATTTACCGCAAAATAATGTTATGTCATGGATAACCACTATCAGAATTTTTTTAATATATGGCAGATTGTAAAATTAAACCGAACACCTTGCATAAAAAAGCTGCAGAGACTTTAATGGTAATTGACCAAAATCAACCATAAAGGATCTGCAGCTTATGTCTTCTAGTTTATCAGCTCACGAACGTTATGTCATTGAAACAATGATCAAACTTAATCATTCAACTCGTGAAGTCGCCCGTTTCTTAAAGCGTCCTCCTGCAACTATTACCTACGAGTTAAATCGAATTAAACCATACAATGCACAACAGGCTCATCATTTAGCCCAGTGTAATCGGCACAAACATGGTCGCTATCCGTCCTTAACACCCGAAATATCAGCTTTTTTGAACCATCACATTGGTATCTTGAAGTGGTCGCCAGAAACGGCTGCTCATGTATTGGGTATTGCTTTCAAGACTATCTATAACTGGATTCATCATGGTTTGCTTAAAATTGAGGTGTCAGATTTACCTGATAAAGGCATCCGACGTAAGCGTCAATCTGATGGCCGTAGACGTGTTTTTGCTCATGGCCGTTCAATTGAAAAACGACCAAAAACTGTCCAATTAAGACAAGAATTTGGTCATTTTGAAGTTGATACGATGCAATCTGGTAAAACACGTGGCGATGTTTTAGTGACCATCACAGAACGATTGAGTCGACAACATATCATGAGACATGTCAGTGGCCGCAATAGTCAGGCAGTGACACCGGCAATTATTAGTTTTTTCAAGGGTATCAAAAATGCTAAATCAATCACAGTTGATCACGGTCGGGAATTTGCCAAATATGATGAAATAGAAGAACAGCTAGGAATACCGATGTATTTTGCGCATCCATATTCACCAGAAGAACGTGGTAGTAATGAAGTGCTGAATCGATATGTCCGGCGTTTTATCCCAAAAGAACGCAAAATTGAAACCATCAGTCAGAAAGAATTAGAACAAATCAATCATTGGGTTAATGCCAGACCAATGAAAACGCTCAACTGGCAATCACCACGAAAGGTTTTTCTGCAGTTTGCAGTGTTCGGTTAATTCTTGCAATCTACCAATATCAATGCCTAATGATTTAAACAATTCTTGCCCTTCACTCGTTAATTGCAATTCATTTTGATATCCTACCAGAAAACCGGAATTGATTAAGTAGTCATAGCAATCAACCCCCACCTTGCCTGCCATGTGAGTGTAACAACTTCTGCAATAAGCAAGTTTATTAAGCGCCATTCTTTGATGATATGATTGTGTCAATTTTTTAGGGCTAATCACCATTAATTGTTCAATTAGATGTGCAATATCTAAATTACTCAACTGATAATAAACGAACTTACCGCGTTTATAATAGTCCAACCAGCCTTCATTATAAAATTTCTTTAAATGATAAGAAGCTGTTTGATCCTTTATCGTGGCAACTTTGGCAATTTCATGAACCGTGTGAAATCGGCCATCCATGAGAAATGTTAGAATCGTTAAACTAGATTGATCAGCAAGTAATTTAGTTACATCAATCATATTTGGTAAACCTTGTTCTGTCATAAAATTCCTTTCAAAAACATATCGATGCGCATCGAACAATCTTTCATATAAAATAACTGTATCACATCGAAAAGGATGACAGCAAAATGTTCAAACAAATTCACAAAGAGAGCCTCTACTATGGATTTCCAGTCACACTTTTAGCAACACAAAGTATTGACGGCACAGACAATATTTCGCCTATCAGTTCATCTTGGACACTAAATAATCATGTTGTACTTGGTGTAAGTTTAGAGGGGCAAGCCTATCAAAACATGCTGACAACGCAAGAGGCAACTATCAACATTGCCGATAGTAAAATTTGGTCCAATATTGAGCGTATCGCAAGAACAACTGGAAAATCACATATTGATCGTAATAAAAAAATGATGGGTTATCAATACTGTTCTGACAAATTCCAGCTTGGTGGTTTTACCAAAATCCCCAGCACAACTGTCAAAACAGCTGCTATACGTGAATGCCCAATTCGAATTGAAGTTATCATTGAAAATATTGCGCCTCAGGATGATTTTGCCATTATTATTTGCAAAATTAAAAGCACTTTCGTTGATACTTCAATTCTACATGACAATAATCATATCGACGTCACAAAATGGCAGCCCCTACTTTATCAATTCCGATCATACACAACAACCTCCGCTAGTTTAGGACAAAATTTTCGATTTGAAGAATACTTGGATGTCAGTCATTAAACCAACCAACTAATCAGTAAAAGATATTGATGACACTATCAAACAAGCTTTTGAATGATCTTGTCAAACGCGCGTGTTGGCAAAATAGTGTGTAACGCAACTAATGCCTTGGCACCATAACCAACAAAATATCTTGTTTTTGCGCGTTTATTGATGACAGACTTCACAATTGTATCCGCTATCACTTCTGGATTAGTTAACTTATCTGATGAATAAAGTTGTCTCATTCGTTCTGCTGCCGCTAAAGCATGTTCTTGGTAAGCTGTTCCTTGAGACGTTTTTTTAAGATTATCAGCCGCTATTATACCCCAATTCGTTTTAATACCACCGGGTTCAATGAGCACGACATCAATGCCAAAAGGCTTTACTTCCATTCTCAGCGCATCACTAAATCCTTCTAGCGCATATTTTGTGGCATGATACCAAGCACCCATATAAGTTGTCATTCTACCAGCCATCGGATAATGCGACCAGACTGTTGCGCTCTCATGTAAGGTAAGACTAGTTGTGTCAATTTGGCTAATCCAAATAAATTAGTGTCAAATTGTTTTTTAGCCTCCGAAATATGCACGTTTTCAATGGCACCATAGGATCCGTACCCAGCATTGTTGATTAAAATATCAATTCGCCCAGACGCCTCAATAATGTGCGCCACTGCCTTAGTAATTGTCTCATCATCAGTGATATCCATGTAAATTGGTGAGACACCTAGCTGAACTAATGGTGCCAGCCTGTCTACACGTCGAGCCGCACCATAGACTTTGAACTGTTGAGCCGCTAATTTTTTAGCTGTTTGATAACCAATACCACTGCTAGCTACTGTAATCAAAACCACTTTTTGTGCCACCATCGTTTTTATTCTCCACTTACTTGCCTTAGATTTTAGCATGTTTTGACAGACATAAAAAGCCACGACTCAGTGTTAACCTCATCATGACTAAAAATGAAAAATAATTTAAATGGCGTGTTTCATTACGATTTAATATTTTCGTGCCACTTGTTTGAAGTATGTTTTTGATGTCTTCAGATAGATACCAAAATATATTAGCACGACCCCAGCAATCGTAAGACCCATTGTTGTATAAACCACTGGTCCTACCGTAACACCGAATAGTTGCAGTATTTTGATCATCATTGGCATTGCAAAGCATAGGTGCGCAATTGCAACCACAATCGGCAATCCAAATACCCATACAACTTGTGATTTGACCGTACGTTTCACCTCGCTGTGAGACATACCTACTTTTTGCAAAATATCAAACTGCTTCTTATCTGAACGTCCCTCAGAAATTTGCTTATAGTAAATAATTAGTCCTGTCGCCATGATGAAACTAATTGAAAAAATCAAACCAATAAAGAAGAATCCCCCATAGAAACTTTTTAACACAGACATGGTTTCTGATTTACTGTCAACAGTAATATTTTGCTCACCCTTAAATGTTTTTAAGAACTTGTCTTTTTGCTTGTCTGAGCCTTTGATATCAAATAAAAGTTGGTTAGTATACGAAATAGATTGTTTATTCTCACCCAAATCATTGAATGCTGAACCAATTTTGTCTGTCACAGTCTTAGACGGTATCACAATAATCATTGAGTGAGTCATGCTAGCTTGCATACTTGGCACGCCATCGATTTTAGATAAATGTTTTTTGACATGATAGCTTTGATTCAAGAATTTGATCGTATTATTCTTAAATGTACCTTGCCTATCATAAGCATAGACTTCGTTTGCCGCTAATGTCTCACAATGTTGATTTGTCAACTGATTAAATTGTTGGATCGTCATAAATAGAAAGTCTGACAAATTATCAGCTCTTGTAACTGCTGTACCACTTAACGGCATGGCATGACCGCTGCTGGTTAAATAGCCCGTGATTGGATTACTAATTTCCATGTGATACATTTTACTGAGCGCCACATCATTATCAGCAGCAGCTTGTTTCACCTTATTTTCCGATATGCTTTTATTAGCCACGTTAGTCATAATAATATCACGTGGAAATTGTTTATTGACATAATCTTGCTGTCCTACAAGCATTGATACGGTCGTGACAATTACAACCAATGCCATGGTAGTTAGCAAGGAAATACTTGCCAAGCCAGTGGCATTTTGTCTCATTCGAAACAACATATTAGAAACAGTAATGAAATGATCTGTTTGATAATAGTAATTGGTGTGCCCTTTCATTGTTTTTAGCACAATAGTAGATGCCACAATAAATAGCAAATATGTCGCTATCACAACCATGATTACAGCTAAGAAAAACATTGTCATTGCCTTTAATGGCGAGTCCACAGTCAATGAAATGTAGTATCCCCATGCCAACAGTAAAATGCCTAAACCAAATAATAACCAATGACTTTTAGGTTCACGCTCGCCCTTTTGTGACGCTTGTAAGAGCGATATTGTTTTCAAACGCCATACAACCCAAATATCACTCAACAGCAGTAGCATGAATCCTAATGCAAAAAATATCATCACAAAAATGATTGCACCCAAAGCAATGTTGAGTTGAAAGTTATTGCCCCCAACTAATTTAATAAACAGCAATAATAATAGTTTACTAAACAGCACGCCAGTCACAAGCCCAATCACTGTGACAATCATGTAGTTAATCAATTGTTGTCGCCAACTAATTTTGATGAGATCTCTTTTTTGCATCCCCAAAATACTGAACAGGCCGAATTCCGATTGTTTACGTTTATTCAAGAAGCTGTATGTATATAGCAAAAAAATGACAGACAATAGACCAATAACAACTTGTCCAAACATGAGCAGCTCAATGACTGAGCTGCTAGCTCTTAGTGTTTGAACACCTTTCGAATAAATCAATAATTGAATGACCAAGTTCAAAGCTACCGCAGCAGTACCAGCCAACATAAAAGGTAAATATTCTAACTTATTTTTGACAATTGATTGCCAAGCTAATTTCCAATATAACATGTCACATTGCTCCCCCAAACAAATTTGTTGTGGCATCATTAATCGTGATTAACATTTCTTGATCATTACGATTACCACGATAAATTTGGTGAAAAACCATGCCATCCTTGATAAATAAAACGCGCTTGGCACAACTGGCTGCTAAAGCTGAATGTGTGACCATCAGAATTGTCTGATTACTTTCATTGTACTTCCTAAATAGTGACAAAATTTCAGCCGCATTTTTTGAATCCAGTGCCCCAGTTGGCTCGTCCCCGAGTAAAATATCTGGATTAGTAATCAAAGCACGACCAATAGCCACTCGCTGCATTTGGCCCCCCGACAATTCGTAAGGATACTTATTGAGCAAATCTTGAATGCCTAATTGCTCGGCTAATCGGTGCAGTTTTTCTGATTTATCTTTTGTCCTTTTTGCCAAAACGAGTGGTAAATAAATATTGTCTCTGACTGACATTGTATCTAGTAAGTTAAAATCTTGAAAAACGAAGCCCAAGTGATCACGTCGATAGCTTGCCAATGTTTTATCAGATAAATTGGTTAGATCCTCATCGTTAAGCATGATTGTCCCTGTTGTTGGCTTGTCTAATGTTGCAATACAATTTAATAGCGTCGATTTTCCGGAACCAGACTCGCCCATGATTGCAATAAACTCACCAGCTTCAACTTCAAAATTGACGTCAGCCAATGCCGTAACCGTATTGTTTTTAAATTTACCTCGATACTCTTTTTTGAGATGCTCAACTTTTAGTAATGTCATAAAATGAATTCCCCTTTTGTTATGTCTATATTCATTTTAAATGAAAAAAGAGGTGAGTTGCCTTACACCTCGTCACTAAAGCTTACAGTTTCGTAAGGTTGTGTTTTTGTCTGCTTAAAATCAATTGTTACCGTGGTGCCGCTCCCCACCACCGACGCAATTTTGATATCATGTCCAAGCTCACTTAAAATTTGCTTCACCATGAACAGCCCCAAACCACTACTGTTATTTTCAAGACGACCATTTAGTCCCGTATAACCTTTGTCAAATAATCTTGGTAAATCACTGGCTGCAATGCCAATACCAGTATCTTTAATCACTACTTGATGATGATTTTCAAATATAACCTGAATGCAACCTTGTGATGTATACTTAATCGCATTGAAAATAATTTGTTCTAATACAAATTGAATCCATTTAGAATCACTCACAACTGTAAAATCTTCGCCCGTAATTGAAACTGATAGATTTTGACGAATGAAAAACAATTTGTAGGATTTAATCACATCACGGACAATTGCCTGCAAATGGATAGGTTTGAACGTCAAGTCTTGATGTAAATTCTTGAGGCGAATAAATTGCAACATCATGTTCAAATATTGATTCACAATGAGCAATTGGTTACTCGTTTCATATTTTTCAATCGTATCGGTTTGATTCATCAAATCCAACACAGACAATGGCACTTTAATTTGATGTGCCCACATGGCATAGTAATCTTGAATGTCTTGCATGGCGTTAACCTGAGTAGCTAACGCTTTTTTTTGCCGAATTGCCTGTTGTTTGAGCAAATTTTGATACAAGTGAGCCGCGGAAGAAGTCGCTGGCAAGCTTAAATTATCGACTGACAATCGCTCATCGGATAAAACATTTTTCAAAATTTTTCGCGTTTGAAACCAACGCCAAAACAATATAAATGTCATACCAATTAAAAAATATAGTCCCACATAAAGTGCATCGATTACAGCATCAATATCTAAAGAGCGCATCACAACACTCCAAAATAAAGCGCCAAAAATGGAGACAAAAAGCAGGTAAAAATACCAGTAATCCAGCAAAAATAACCAGATTGATTGCAGACATTTTTTAATCATTTAACGATAGCCCTTTCCCTTTAACCGTGACCAAAAACTTTGCAAATCCAATTGAGTCTGTTTTTTGACGTAAGCGTGCCAAAGTCACTGACAACGTATTGCGATCAATAAAAATATCATTGTCCCATAAATTTGACATAATATCTTCGCGAGAAACCACTTGATATTGATGACTAAACAACAAGTGTAACAACTTGGTTTCATTTCTAGTCAAAGTTACTGAGCGTGTTCCCGTTTTGAGTTGATCATCAATAATATCTAGACTAAAATCTTGAAATTTTAGAACGCTTCGATCAGACACAAACGTATATTCACGACGCAAAAACGCATTAATTTTGACAATCAACAATTCAATATTAAATGGCTTGGTGACATAGTCATCACCGCCAAAGTTCATCGCCAAAATTTGATCTGTGTTGTCATCACGACTGGATAAAAATATAATTGGAACCACACTGTCCTTTCGGATTGCTTGTGTCCAAAAAAAGCCATTATGATACGGTAAATTAATATCCATTAAAATTAAATGCGGCAAAAATTGATCCACTTCTGTTTTGACATGATTGAAATCATGGCACGCTTCAATTAAAAATCCCCAACTTGATAATGATTTTTTTAACAAATTAACAATTTCATGATTATCCTCGACTACAAATATTTTAAAACCCATGGCACTCCCACTTTTTTCATCTTATTGCAAAACGCCAGGCTTGTATTGCGCCGACATTATTGTTAAATTATAGTTATTGATTTTCACTATACCTATTGTAATATATGATATACCAAATTGTGCCCTTTCCGGTCATCTGTTAGTTATCATTTATCACAAATAACCCATACCACAGGAGAAATTATCCAAAGCATGACACCCATTGTAACAGAACGACTGATTCTTAAACCATTGCAAATAGATGACTACGAAAGTTGGTTTAATGGTTTTTCTAATCGCTACCCTGCCCAAACCCCTTATGATGAGCGCAAACTAGACATGAGCATTTGTACAGAATATTGGTTTGCCAACCTAGTTGGTAAGCATAATCGATTACGTGAAACTGACGATATTTTTGCTCATAAGTCAATAATTCGGACTATTTTTTATCTAGGGCTGAACTGATTAGGCAACTTTTATTTTTTGAT
>NZ_BMBS01000054.1 GCF_014634805.1 Leuconostoc falkenbergense | reverse complement strand
TGTTTTAGACAATTACCATTAAAGGCGCTGCGGCTTTTTTATTCAAGTGTTCGGTTTAATTTTACAATCTACCTTATAATGACATATTATGTGAAATGGTAGATTTCGACCGGTTTAGATGTTTCTATTTAAGCAAAATAGCCTTTTTGTCAAAATAGAAGTGCTTTTTTGTCACTGTATTTTGAAATATAACTGTTTTTTCAATAAATAAGTCAACTATCAACCATTAGTTGACTGTTCAATGTGGTTATTTCCATTTTGGAAACTACCACTATGTACGCCAGAGCTGTTGGTACCACCTAGAGCTGCGGACATTAATTCCCCATCTCGACCGATACCAAATGGGTTGGTTTTTGTGCACGTCGGTAATTTATGTACGCAATCGCAGGCAAGCGACTGCTATTAAGTTGTGCGGACGTACCGCAATGTGAATGTCGGGGCTTGCACCCGAATAAGGCTGTCTCATTCACCCACAGAAATCACCTAACTAGTATAAAGCAACGAGCTGCAATCTTTTTACACGAGTTACCGTGATTGAAAGAGACATTATGTCGCTATGGTGGTAACTGAATCATAGTATGCTTTTTAACAAAAATAGTTAGGATAAGCAAATAACCGCTTGTGCTTTTATTTAGGATAAACACTAACCAATTGACAGGGTAAGGATTTGCACCTTACATGATATTGATTCTAGCTAACTATCCAGACCCCGGACAGTACAATATCTTATAGTCTAGCGTCTACCTATTCCGCCACCTGCCATAATGATAGATATTCCAACCTATCGTATTTTTACATACACAGTAGCTTTTTCCGAAGCGTGTGTAATTTACGACCGTTCGGTGTAACGGTCTTGGTTAGTCATCTGGAACTAATCTATAAGTACAGCTTATATTTAACGACTAATGACTAACCATATCACAACTGTGGGATTCGAACCCACTAATCGCGGCGCCAACCATATTGACCAATAGATTTTACGTAATCAATCAATTCTTTCGTAACTTCTTGATCATTTTTGGTTAGAAAATCTACTATTTTTTCTGTCTGTTCTTTACTCATAACTTTAGCAACGTATACAGTTGAGCAACAAATCGTTTGCGAAACCTAAATACCGTGGCTCTGCTGACGTTAGCAACTTTTGCAATTTTAACAACGTCATAGCGATTGAATCTTTGAAAGTATGACATTTCAACAATTTTTATCTGGTAATCATCTAGTTGAGCTATAAACTTATCAATTACCGCGCGATTATGCCTAATTGTAGAAATGATAGGATCATCGGAAAATTTAATCGCTTTGTTTTCATGTGCGTGATTTTCTGAAAAGCCACTTCTTCCACCTCCAATATTTTCATCAATTTCACCTTTTGACTGCTCTATTTCTGTTCTACGTTCCCTTTCTAATAAATTAAAATAAGGATATTGCTTCAAAACGGCTTCTACTTGTTTAGTTTTTGTGTGATTCATTTTAATTGGTTCAACTAGCATAAGCTCTCCTGCAACAATATGATTTATGTACACGAGTAACCGTGAAAAAACTCGTATATTTGCCTGCCCACATTTCTGCGCCTGTCTGGTTATTAGTTGGATAGAAACCACTCACACCAACGCGTTACTCCCATAGCACCTACTTCGCAACGTTTCCCTTGTCATTCGGTGTGTGTATATTACCATACACTTTTAAATAAATCAAGTATATTTACACATATTTTTCAAGGCCATAGCCAATTAAACCCTCATTGACTATTTTTAACGCATCTTCTGGTGAACGAGCAATACCGTGGATAACATTATCCTTTTTTAATTTAATAGAAAACTTAATCTGATCATCTCTGATACGTCCAGTTTTTGTCTTCATATCAATGAAAAATATCTGTTTATCTTGCTTACGATACCCGACTAAATCAAAGAATCCTTTTGGTGTACCAGAGCTGAAAGGTCTACCGTCTCTTGTAATAACAGTTCCTGTGTTAATTCTAAACTGCGTGTGACCATCTTTAGACAATGCAATTCTCGCTTCGTTTTGTATTTGTTGTTCTCTCATCAGTACCCCAAATCATCTAATTTAACACCGCGTGCTATTTCTTCCATTTTCAAAGATATGCCGTAATAGTAGACCTTGCCGTGCGATCGTTTCTTCTCAAATTTAGTTCCTAATTCACGTCCTAACTTTTTGTTAGTCATATCAACACCGTGTAACCTTTTCCACGTATCAAAGCGTGTTGCAATTTCTTTAAATTCCGTGCGGTCATCTTTTGAATAATCAAAATATTCTTCAATAAATGCCTGCACATCGTCCATTTCATCACGGTATTCATTAGTTTCATTCAAAACAACTGGTAGTGGATTAAGTCCGTCACGTTGCCATTTCATTGTGCCTTCTTGAATCCATGCAAGGATTGCATCAGCTTCCGTACGTAACTTATCTTCCAGCTTTTTATCCATATTTTCAGCTTTCACTTGATTTCTGAATGGAATAAAAATCAAACGTCTCCAAATACCGTCATCAGTACCATTGATAATTGGTTTGTGGTTAGTCATCATGAAGATTGTTCCAGTTGGTCTGAACTCAATTTCATTACTGTGCAACTTACGAGCCGTGATAGTATCTTTACTGGTAATTTTCTTAACGAGACCTTCTGCAAGTGGTTTACCTTCTTCTGGCTCTGATAGAACCATTAGGCGTGCGCCTTTCATTCGTGCAATATCACCGCTTGGACCACCCGAATTACGTGAACGACTGGCAAAAACAGTTTCTGGATCAACGTTTATTGAATAATCTCCCAACACATAATCAATCGTGTTCATAAATACAGATTTACCGTTTTTACCATTACCGTGCAATATGAACATCACTTCTTCGTCCATTGTTCCAGTAGCTGCATAGCCCAATGCTCGTTGTGTAAATTCAATTAACTCTTCATTGCCTTTAAAAGTTTGCTCTAAGAATGCTAACCAGCGTTCTGGTGCTTTTTTATCATTATATTCAGCGTTAGTTATTTTAGTGAATCTATCCTCGTGGGTAGATTCTTTAACTGCTCCACTAGTCAATTCAAGTACACCACTTGGCGTATTCAGAACGCTCAATTCTTTATCAAAATCATCTGTCGTGACCGTGATTAAATTGCGCAGCTCTTTGATTGCATTTTCTTTAGCACTGTGTGACCGTGACTTCTTTTTGAATGCAGCTTTCAATTCATCAGGTGTTTTATTGCTATCACCCATGTTTTCTGGGGCAATCGTAAATTCTGGTTCTTCCTTAATGCGATCAACTGTTTTGTTCATCGTTTTTTCTAGCAATCGGTAATTATCTTCTTGCCACACTTGACCGTCATAATACATACTCTTTCGTGCGATGGTATCGTACAAAAAGTTATCACCATAATAATACTTAAAACGCTCTGCTAGTCCTGTGTCATCATAAGAAAAGAACTTTTGTTTTGGACTGTCGTCTTGTTCAGCAACAATTTCTGCATTGCCTGTTAAAAATGTTGGTAAATCTTCTAAATCAATTAATGGTTTCAAGTTTTTGCCGTGATAGACATCTGTTTGTTCAGAAATAGCCTTAGTCAATAATGCAATACCGTAAGTAGTCTGACCACGCTTCTCATTGTATTTATCACGGAACAAGACTGAATCTCTGAATATCTCGTCCATTTGTGCAAAGTCTCGTCCAGTCCAGAATGATAAGTAATTAGCCAATGCAAGGTCAGCTTCTGATTGGCTTGCATAATCATTTTCCCAACCACCGTTAATCAAATGTTTAATGCGTACACCGGAACTGCTTTCGTACATCATTTCTAGCAAGGCTGGTGTATCAATTCTTTCAGTAACTGTATTATCGACCACACCTAGATCAGCATCGATTTTACTTGCTTTCATAAAATACTTACGGTGTAAGCGACCAATCACTTCATCAGGCACTTTCATAATTGATTCTGATTTTGTGATTGTGTCACCTGTTAAAGCAAAGAAACGTCCATTATCATACATTTCAAAGTTGTTATGTCGGCGTTGCCCATCTGGTAGGTTTCCTTTGGCAATGATATGAATGCCTTCGCCACTCATAGACCTCTCTGTATAAGATTGTGTTGAGATAACAAACTCATCGACGATATTATTATCACGATCACCTTCAATAAAGGCGTCAACATCTGACTTAATATGGTCAATGTCAATTCCAAAATAACCGTTAGCAAAGTAGAACGCCAAACCATCAGCGTTAGCAAAGTGTTCCATAGCATTTGATGCTGTTGCGAAGTCAGACCACGTACTAGAGTCGTTAGACTTACCAGCGCCACCACTATAAGGGTCAACAGGCACTTTGGTATATTTATTTTTACTTGGTTGCCAAATCCGATGATACAGCCCCCATTGCCTTAGGTCTCGCAGTTCTTGCGGTATGTCTGTATAACTCATGTTGTCTCCTATAATCCGTATATTATCAGTGCACTTGGAAATGGTGCTGTATTCATTGGTCGTCCATCTAATTCAAATTTCAAACGTCCCTTAATAAATTTAACTGTCGCCTTATCCTGAATGTACTCATGCCAATACTTTGTATCAGTTCTCGATGGTATCAACATCACGATAAATCTATTTGGATCACGCAAATGTTCTTCATACGCTTTTTTGATAAACTCGCCGATATGTCGTCCGTAGGGTGGGTTCATAAACACATTGCCCCCCCATTTTTGTTCTAGCGCATCATCGTCTTCTGTAAAATAAGTATCAACTTTATGGTTTGTATCGCTCGCACAGGCATCTAAATCAAACTTGAATTTTCTATTCAACTTATCAAAGTAATCTTTGGGCGTTTCCCAAACCATGCTTTTTGAGCTGAATAATGCTTTGCTATTCATTAGTTAACCACCTTAATTGTTTCTGGATGCAGCCAAGCATGCATCAATTCATTTTCGCGTTCTCTTCGCCATCCCCAATCATTAAATATTTGTAAACTAGGAAGAGATTTATAATGATCATTTTCAGGATCATTTAACTTAGCTATGAATACACTGAACCAAGTACAGTGTTTGTAAAATAGAAATAAATCTTTTTGTTCACTTGTCATTTTTACATCAGGGGCATATTTATCACGCAGTGATTTCAAAGTCCCGATCACTTCTCCTTGATATGCCTCCTGCCCACCATTGTCATCTATATTCTGTGACAACCTTTCAATTGCTTCATCAAATTTCATAACTCATGTTGTCTCCTTATATAACTAATGTTTGTGCTTCTCTGATTCTGTTTTCTGCTATTTTAAAATATGTTTCATCTAGTTCGATACCGATGAAGTCTCGATTAAGATTCTGGCAAGCAACTCCTGTTGAGCCTGAACCCATAAATGGGTCTAATATAACTGCGTGTTCATTGCTATGCCGTAGCAATAATTCTTCCATGAGTTTAATAGGTTTCTGCGTTGGGTGGCTCCCTAACATCTTTTCAGCCTTGCCTGTAATAGGTACTCTAATTTCTGAACGGTCGTACTTGTCAGACTGTCTGTTAAAAATCCATTTATTTTGTTTTTCAACCGCCCAAATAGCAAATTCATAATCAACGATATATCGCCTATCGCGGTTTCTAGGCATTGGATTAGTTTTTTCCCAACGAATAATATCTTTAACAACAAATCCGTTTTTCTCCAGTCTTTCAGCAATATCACCTAAATTGCGCCAAGCATTGAAAATTATGATAGATGCACCTTTTTTAACGATTCTTGGAACTTTATCTATCCAAGTAAGTAAGTCAGCGTTTTTGTCCCAATCACCGAAATCTATTCCAGCTCTGTTTAAAGACTCGAAATTATTCTTTCTTGAAATATTGTATGGCGGATCAGTTAAAATCAAATCAATACTATTATCCGGTATGTCTGAAAGTGCATCTAAATTATTCTCGTTAATCAGTTTCATAATATTTCTCCATATTGGGCTAACGTCTTTTCACCCATTGGCGGTAATCGCTATTTTCTGTAACCATCAATCAAAGAGATAATGGCATTGGCGTGTTGCTATTACAAATACTTTTTTGTCTCCTAGATTCATGGGTTTACATACTCCCATGTTAGGTCGCGAATGAATAATGCGTGTGAAAATTCGTCGCTTTGTAAATCTACCTCGCGAATCATCTGTAAAAAATTATTTTTGTTATAATCACCAATTTCGTGTATTCTAATTAAACTAAATTCCA
This sequence comes from Leuconostoc falkenbergense, assembly GCF_014634805.1. Lineage (GTDB taxonomy): Bacteria > Bacillota > Bacilli > Lactobacillales > Lactobacillaceae > Leuconostoc > Leuconostoc falkenbergense. The sequence goes on along the minus strand of NZ_BMBS01000054.1, from coordinate 4,595 downwards.
TAACTATTCTCCCACCTTCTCAATTTCCCAAGCTGGCGTTTGCCACTTTTTGATTTCTTCTAATGGTGCTGTGAAAGCATTATCTTTTATATAAGTCCATGTTGGTATTCCGCAGTTAAACGTCATATAAACCTCGTCGTCGTCTTCATCGGTTCCTGATAACCGATACAATTGCTCTTTAACCTTGAACTCGATCGCTGGATCATCAGCTAAATATCTAAGAATAGCTTTTTTACCAACATTGATTGATTTTATAAATTGTGCATTCAAGGTTATCGCTCCAATAAGAGATATACCTTCGTGCGCCTTAATCCTTTGCAATTCGTCAAATACTGATTGTGAAACTTCGTAAACCTTTTCCATTTTGTTATCCTCTTTCTGTTGTTCCATGAACTCTGAAAACTCGATAAATGGTTTAGAATCAGGATTAGACATACTATAAGTAATGTAATCACCTAAAAATAAAAATCTTCCACCACTTTCAAATATTTCTGCACTATATTTTTTGTCTCCAGCTGGCCAAGCATATCCCTGTTTAAACCAAACATCTAAAACCGACTTCCACTGCTCTAAAGTCGTTACATGTACTACTGTTTCTGTCATTATTTAATTCTCCGATCAGAATGGTAAGTCGTCATTACTAATATCAATTTCTGTATTACCACTAGCCGCAAATGGATTACTTCCAGAAGGTACAACAGGTTCTTTACCAGCCTCCCAAGTGTGGTTTACTTGTGGTGCTGATGTTTTAGTGATGTTGTTCGGGAACAAACTGTTTTGAACAGTTGTTTCACCGTTATATTCGTTGTCACGAGCTGAAACTTTAATGCGCAATGGCTTACCAATCAAACTGTTCATTGCTTCTTCTTTAGTGTTAAACTCACGCAAAGCCTTACCGTCTGTATTTAAGTGAGCATTGTTCAAAGCTGATGCAAGGTTAAATTCCTTTTTAACCTCTTTCAAATCACTGTCAGAAAGTGAGAATGTTGTTTTTCCAGCTTTCAGTTCGCTAATGTATAAACCAGTCTTTTGTTGTGTTTCCTTTTCTTCCAACTTACTGTGCCAGAATGGAATGAAAATATGAGCATTTTGTCGCGGTTGTTGAATGTCGTTACGGATCACGAAGTCAAAGTTTGTATTTTCTGAACCACTCTTTGTAGCACGTTCCTGAACTGATTTGATAATCACTTCATAAACTCCTGCTGGTACACCGCCGCGTGTGTTAGTTTGTTGTACTTCTGCCAATGCGTCTGTATCAAAGTCTAAAAATCCCATTGTTATATCCTCTTTATTTTCTTAAAATATTTTCAAGTCATCTAACTTGTTATTACGTTCTAGTGATTTTTGGCTATGCGCCCATTTAATGTTTGCCTTAACCTGTTCTATTGATTTTCCTGATAGTTCTGCGAATGGCTCATACCAATCCTCTTTCCAATCAGGTGTCATAAATATTGTTGCAAAGTAGCCATCTTTTTCTCGCAGTTTCAACTCATAACGAGATTGCAGAATTTTGTACTTTTGCATTGGTGTTTTAGCTTGTCGAACTGATAATCCAGCTAAACGATTTTTCTCAAACTCGTCTAAATCAGTTACTTTACTCAACTTAATATCGACAGCTTTTTTCTCTGCACGTTCAACAACCGTTTCTGTTACTTCACCACAGTAAGGACACGTTTTATATTTCGTTTCTTTACCATCTTCGTTAGTACCACTGTGTACATCTACCCATTCATTTGAGTAAAATGTCGCGAAACAATTGTCACATGTAGATACTGGCGCTTCAAAGTCACCGCTCTTTTTCTTTTTAGTACCTTTGAAGTATTCTTCCCAATCATGATCGTAATCAGGCAAGCCAAACCGATTAACGTTTCCCACAAAGTCTAATATCAGCGCTTTTTTGTTGGGTTGATAACGCATGGAACGCATACCAGCTTGAATGTAAAACACTAATGATTTAGTAGGTCTCGCCATAATAACTGTGGTTGCGTCTGGAATATTCACACCCTCACCATACAATTCATAGTTTGAAAGCATTTGTAGCTTGCCCTCTTTGAAATCTTGCATAGCTTTATCACGTGTAGCCTTTGGTGTTTTACTATCAATGTGGGCTGATGGTACACCGTTTTGATTAAACAAATCTACAATCGCATGTGAGCTATCAACTGAATACATATAAGTGATTGTCTTTTCATGTTCCGCTAACAATTTCCATTGATCATAGATTGAATTTAATGTTGCTAACTCATCCCCGACAGCTTCGTGCATAGAATCGGCGGTTGCATTACCAGCAGAATTAAATTTAATCTTATTGATGTCAATAAATGTCGGAACATAATAATCAAATGGCGCTAACTTATCGTGTTCAATTAACCACGGTATGCTTGGTCCAGTAACAATATCATCATACATATCTGTAAAGCCGACACCGCTCATGCGCCACGGAGTTGCTGTGAATCCTATTGTGGGGACGTTAGGGAATTTATCTCTAACTTTACGATATGTGTTAGCGATACTATGATGAGCTTCATCAAAAATTATTAAATCAGGTGGCTCCATGTTATTCATTCTATTAGCCAAAGTTTTGACTGTTTTAATAACCGCATACTCGAAATCAACTTCATTAAACTTAAAGCTATCTCGTATTTGATTTATCAATTCTTTTCGATGTGCCATAACCCACACTCTTTTGTGATGTGAGGTTGTTAATCTAGCCATTTCACTCATCATAGCTGTTTTACCAGAACCAGCAGCAGAAACTACCATGACGCTTTTCGAACCATTAGCAAGCGATTGTCGTGCGTCTGAAAGTAATTTACTCTGATAATCGTATAATTGAAACGGCATGTATCATTAAGCCTCCCAATCAAACAATTTATCGAAATCGGCACGCTTGCGACCGTCAATTTGATTCTTTGCATATTCGTTTGTTGAATTTGTCAAAGTCCAATATCGCTCTTTCTTTTCTTGGTCATATTTGATATGCGTCACTGCATGAACGGTTCCCATAAAGTAATTATTCACGCTATCTCGTAGATCAGGTTGGAATGGCGTAATTTTCTGACCGCTTTCTAACCAAATTTCACCGTTACGTTGCCATGCTGTGTAGATAACGTTTTTATCTTTCAATCGACTATCAATGTATGTCAGCATTTTAATTAGCTGATTACTGAATTTGCCGTAGTCCTGCATTGAATTGATACCGTGATTCTTACCTTCATCAGCCGCATTCACAAACCAAACTTTTTCTAGCGCGCTTAAATTATCAAACACAACTGTTTTAAATTCACTGTTTGCGACATACTCGATAAATTCATTTATTTCAGCGAGAATCTTACTGTAATCTTCAATGTAGAATCGCTCCACGACACCGTCTTTATCGACATTAACCAAAACCTTATCGGTATTATCTAAAGTAAGTAGTGCTACTGGACCCGGTGCAAATCGTGTTACTGATGTTTTACCATCTCCTTGTTTACCGTAAATCAATACTCTGAACGGTGTTTTAACACCTTTTTCTCGTTTTTTCATTTATTTCACCTGTGCATGTGTGCGTTCAATAACTGCCACACCCTTAACTTTTCCACCGGTATTGATAAACGCCTTTAATTTCGCCTTATCAGGTGTCTTTGTTTCTTTAACGTTGATAAATTCATCTGGAATACGTGATGTTTCTGGATCAATTTCAACCGCTACGCTACGCCTAATCGTGAATAGTGATGTGTGGGTACGCAGTTCTTTAACACCGGCTTTTTCCATAACAAACGCCACGTAATTTAGCAATCGTTCAAGTGATTTCTTTTCTGACTTAACACGTTCTTGATTCATTTTGATACGTGCGGTTAGAATATCAATTGTTTCCTGAATGTTTGTAGCCACGGAATATAGTCCGTCAATCTTTGCGTCTTTATCTAGTGAAGCGACTGTGTCTTCAAATGTTTGCGTATCAATTTGTTCATCTTCAAGCATCTTTTTTAGCTTGATTTCAAAATCAGTTAATTCACTCAATGTTGGCATTATTTTGTTCCTTTCTGGGTATATTTACTTATGTCAATGCGCGTAACACGATCTGGATCAATATTGACATACCTGCGATTGTATAAATCGTACAATTGTGAGTAAGTAAATATACCATCGTAGTATTGAAATAAATCGGTTTTACTATTCTCTCCGAATAGTCTGACAAATTTTTCTTTCCTAATATGTTCGTGAAATTTGTCGCCTATACCGTCAATACGAATATCCAAGTGTTCAAACTCTTCATTTATTTTATATAGTTTATACTCTGACCGCCATAACAATAAACCACTGATTATTGTTGCGTAAATCGCTATCCAAATCATTTATCAACCCTCCACAATCACGATTTCCATAAAACTAGCAATTCGTTCTTCATAACTGTGCAGCTCATCCAACTTACTTTGAATAGATAAATTAGTGTCACTCACTAATTTCAAACTGTTATCAATATCAGATAGCTTTGTTACCAGTGACTTTTTGATTGCAGAAATTTCTTTAACCGTTGCTTTCTTTTTCTTTTCGATTAGATCATTAGCGACCTTTTGAAATTTAGCAAAACTTGCAGCATCTAAAATGAC
>NZ_BMBS01000053.1 GCF_014634805.1 Leuconostoc falkenbergense | reverse complement strand
TTTGTGAAATTTTAGTCCGTGAGCGGTTTATGAGACGGCTGTTTGTGCTTTTTGCGGAGGCGTAAACGGACCACCAACTTGTGTTGGGCGACTTCTTCGTCAGACAACGTTAACTTCTCATCAATTGAGAAAGAGGTCGTTTTGTAATTTTTTGCCAGGACAACCGCATAAACGGCTTGGTCAATCTGTTCACTTTGTTCTGGTGTTAAGGCAAACGTATAAGGCTTGTCACCATACAAAATCGTTTTATCAGGCGCTACCCGCGTAAAGCGACCTTTAATTGCATTGTACGTCATAACAGCTCCTTTCCTACTTTTATTAGATAAATTTCATCAAAGGGGCGTTTATTACCTTTTTGCCCCATAATAGAAATGTTGACTAAAACATACTCCCCCATGCGTTGAGGAGGGGTTACCTGTCGGTTTATTTGTAATTTTACCCCCCCTATTAGTGATTTGGGGGTTAAAGAAATTTTTTGAAGCGTCTTTAATTGTCAAAAATGACAGGTTAGCCATTGTATTTTTGGCGTCACTGTCTTTTAAAGTGGACCACCAGGCTTGCCCAGCGCACTGGTGCAAGCCTTTGAAACAGCAGAGCTGTTTCATGGCGTTTATTGCTTACAATTATACACGGTTTCGGTTTAAAAATAAAATTGATTCACTAACTAATGATGACAACTAACCAAATAGACGACGCCAAAATCCTTGTTTAGGGGTTTCTTTCAAATCTAACAACTCCTGGTTCTTATTATCTAACCTAGATTGAAGGTCAAGCGTTAACTTTTGTTGTTGATCCAGCAAATTATGTAACTCTGATATTTGTTTTTGATAGTTAATTATAATATCTTTTTCAAATTCAAAATTTACATTCGTTACACTTTCATCGTCGTTATGTGTAACGTTACGCTGTAACGGTGACTTTAATTTTTTGAGTTCTATTTTAGTGAATTTTTTCTTTGTTTTATCAAAACCTAACGCTGATAATCGCCTATAATATGTCGGTCTGCTAATTCCTAAATAATTTGAAATTTCTGTAACGCTTGTAAAAGTTTGTAACGTATCATTTTCGTTACTCATAATCCACCTCTTTTGATTAAAAATAAAGTGTAACGCTTGAAACGTTACTTAATTTTACAACATTCAAAACATTTAATCGCAAATTATGTATTCTTGTTTGTACTATCTTAATAATTAATGCTAAAATTAATGCAACATTTAAATACAAGTAAAAAGCCCTCAACAGCTACCAACTGTTAGGACTCATGACCTCACGATATACAACTATCAGGTTTTTGCCAACAAAGAACGCAATCTGTGTTGGCTTTAGATTACTTACTATTATAACGACTTATAGCCAAAGTGTAAACCATCAAGCATAAGAAACTATAAAAGCGTACTCCATAAGTTCTAGCTAGAGCAGTAGGAGTACGCTTTTTACGTCCGTTAAGTCATTGTCGGACGTTATCCTAACAATTAATACGGAACAGGCGTGTATCCGTCAAGAGGGCTGAAAGGTCGTCTAAACCACGTCCAAAGCAATATACAGCGATATTGTGGGGAATGAACAATTCGAATATGGGTCGGCTCGCCCGCAAGTGATTGGCAAAGTAGTGGCATATAGAGATAAGCACCTATATGGTTTAAAACGCATGTAAAGCGATTTAAATGGTATCTGACGAGTTTTAGCCTTATAGATAAGGTTTTCTATTGGGCAGATGATAGAAAAGCAAATAGAACGGTATACGTGGTTGATACAAGCGATATGATTCTGAATTATACCTTGAACAATTTAAAAGTCCTAATTACTTAGGGCTTCCTCTGCTCAAATCTAACTGATTGCCCTTGTTACTGTTGATATTGAAAATAAATAAATTGTTATTCGTTTTAACCTGCTTTTAAATTCGTGTTGTTAATTTAGAAAATTATTATAATAACCACGGGCGAGCTTAACTGTTGTGGTGGCGGTTGGCTGTCGCGCGGTTGCTATTTCTGGTGGCAGTTGATGTTGCTCAGAAGTCAATAAATTGGACTATTTTTATTCAGTTACTTAGGCAACATTTGAGATACGATTTCGATTATAAAAATTGATATACCAACCAATGGCTGCTTGGACTTCAGTTAATGTTTGGTATGCCTTCAGATACACCTCTTCACGCTTCAATATTGAATGAAACGCTTCCATACGGCCATTATAGTACGGATGGCCTTTGAGTGAATATGAATGTTTCAAGCCATAATTTTGGCATTTAATATTAAACTCAGCACTCGTGTATTGTGACCCCATATCTGAATGAATAATGAGTGGCTTTCGATGCTTATCTAACGCCATCTGTAAGGCACTTGTGGCTAGCTCGGCTGTCATTGTATCGTCAATTTTATAGCCCAATACTTTTCTCTTCTCAGGATCCAAAACGGTCGCTAAATAGACCCATCTGTGATTAGTCAACTGAATATAAGTGATATCTGTTTGCCAAACACCGCTCAAATCATGCAAGTGTCTAATCAGATTGGGTTTTTGATCAACCGTCACAACAGTTTTGGGTTTGCGATAACGTTTTTGCATGCGGGATTTAATCCCTAATTCACGCATCAATTTAAGTGTCATATACTCAGATACTTTCGGACCGTCGGTTTGTTGACTATAAGCAGCAATACGACGATAACCATAAAATTTAAAGGTTTTCCAAACGTCTAAAATATAAGGTTTCAGGGATTCTCTACGCTTTTCTTGTCGACTGGGCTGCCAATGGCGCCAGTTGTAATAGGTACTAGATTTGATTTTAAGTGCACTTAAAATACGCACTGGCCGCTCAATGCCTGTCAGGCTATGCGTGATAAAATTTCGTTTTCTTCCTCCAAAATAGCGAGGCGCTTCTCTAGTTGCCTGACATCCTTTAACGTCTTTGACTGACCCTTGATCATGATTGGGGTAGCTTGTTTAACCCAAATAGCAATAGAATCTTTCGACGGACCAAATTCTTCTGCTAATGATTTAAGTGAACGGCCTTCTTGGTGAAGTTTAACCAGTGAATCTTTGAAATCTTGTGAATAACGAATTGACATAAAAATACTCCTATACTTTCATTTTACGGACTGAATAAAAATAGTCCATTTTTTAGTATAAGAGCACACAAGTACGCTTGACCGATACTAAGTGGGCTTACGTTTCAGCTATTACTGACGAAGCAAGCAAGGAAGTTTTAGCATTTCAAGTAAGTAATAGTCCTAACAGTAAACTAATTATGGATACACTCGATGAACTCACAGAAAATATTCCGGAAGGAATAAAACCAATAATTCATTCAGATCAAGGTTGGCATTATCAATTGAATTACTATACCGATAAACTCTCTGAAAAAAAATTTATACAAAGCATGTCTCGTAAGGGAAACTGTCTTGATAATGCGCCAATTGAAAGCTTCTTTCATCTTCTTAAAACAGAATGTCTTAATGGATTTCCACAGTGTAAAGATATTGGAGAATTCAAGGAAATCACAAAGAATTACGTCGATTGGTTTAACGATCGACGAATATCACAGAAAACAAAAGGCATGACTCCCTGTGAATACAGGGAACATGCCTTAGTAGTTAAAAAATATTCAATTTTGTCTAACTTTTGTGTTGCACTTTATAACCAACAGCGACAATAATGACGTCTTTTTTGAATTGTTTGCCTTTAAAATAATTCCTTACGCTGTCCTCTCTGTCTTTTTTCCCAATTTTACACTAAAATAGATTTTTTGGAAAACTTTGCAACAGAACCCTATTTTGTTCAGCTAAACAGTTTCCCTCTCAAAATCATAGTTGGCAACAAAATCATCAATTTCTTGAACATAATTCCGTTTTTGTTGATCACTGATCCACGAGCTGTTAAATGAATTTTTGGCAATTTGTACAACTTGGTCGACTGATAAATCATATGCTTCAGCAAGGGCCCAATAATTTTCGGAAATATAGCCACCAAAGTATGCCGGATCATCGGAATTGACGCTAATTTCAATTCCTTTGGCCAACAAATCGGTAATTTCTTTACCCTTCATATCAGCACTGACGAAACTGTTCGACTTCGGACAAGTGGTCATACCGATCTGTTTTTGATTAACAAAGTCAACCAGATCAGAATTTTCAACAATATTAGTTCCGTGATCCAGTCGCTCAACCCCAATGACTTCTAATGCCTGCTTAATATGATCAATCGAGTCAACCTGGTCAATATCACAATGCATCGTAATATGATATCCCTGAGACACGGCGTTTTCAAAATGAGTCGCAAACTTCATTGGTGGATTATGATGCTCGTCAGAATCCAACCCGATTCCAAGAATCTTGTCACGATGTTTCTTGGCTTCCAACAACGTTTGCCGGGCAGATTCTTTAGAAAAGTCCCGCAAAAAGCACATAATTAATTGCGCATCAACACCGAAACTCTTGGCATCCTGAGTTGCCCGATAAAATCCATTAATAACCGTTTCAAAGCTGATCCCACGACTGGTATGCGCCTGGGGGTCAAAAAATAATTCAACGTGACGAACATGATTATCTTTTGCTTTTAATAGGTAGGCATAGGCCAAATCATAAAAATCCTGTTCAGTTTGTAACACAGCCAATGCTGGATAATAAACTGCCAAGAACGAAGCCAAATCATCAAACTGATAACTTTTCTTGACTTCCTCAATTGTATTCTGACCAATATTAATATGATTTTTTTTGGCCAGCTTTAATTTAAGATCTGGTTCCAAAGTTCCTTCAAGATGAATATGTAGTTCGGCTTTTGGTAATTGTTGAAGAAATTCTCGGGTTACATCTGTCAAAGTGATCTTCCTCCTAAAATAAGAACATTATCTTTTATCTTTATTATATTGTTAGAATAACACGTAATTTCAACCTCGTAAATAGTTATTCCATTAAATATATCATTTTATTGCTTAACGATTAAGCGTTGCTTTTGTTAATTATCTATGCCATAATTTTAGTTAAACGCGAACTTTATATTAGGATGGTGGATTAAAGTATGAAAACTGCTACAAAGGAACGTCACGGATGGTTAGATCGACGATTCCATTTAAGTGAACTAAATACCAATGCCCGAACCGAAACAGTGGCTGGAACAACCACCTTTGTTTCAATGGCTTATATTTTATTTGTTAATCCAAGTATCTTAGGGGACGCTGGAATGGATAAAGGCGCTGTTTTTACGGCTACCGCATTATCCGCTATTATCGGGTGCCTATTAATGGCCTTTTTAGCCAACTACCCCATTGCAATTGCACCGGGGCTTGGAGATAATGCCTTCTTTACATATTCGGTTGTATTAGGAATGGGCATCTCTTGGCAAACGGCAATGGCAGGAATTGTGATTGCATCAGTTATTTTTACCATTATTTCAATTTTTAAAATCCGAGAGATTGTCATTAATGCCATTCCTAATGATCTAAAGCTCGCAATGGCAGCGGGAATTGGAATTTTTATTGCCTTTGTCGGCCTACAGGAAAGCGGCTTAATCGTTGGTAGTAAATCATCAATGGTCCAAATCGGTTCACTGACTGTGCCGACGACTTGGCTAAGTATCTTTGGCCTCTTTGTCATCGCAATTCTAATGGCTAAAAAAATTCCCGGTTCAATCTTTATTGGGATGATCGCAACGACGCTGTTAGGCCTATTTACAGGTCTCATTCATTTACCAACCCATTTAATTTCGTCAGTGCCAAGTCTTGGCCCAACCTTTGCTGTCGGCATTACCCATTTACCTCAGCTTAATTCACCAAAGCTATGGGCTGTTATTTTAATTTTCTTATTGGTGGCCTTCTTTGATACGGCCGGTACGTTAATTGGCCTGGCCCAACAAGCTGGTTTCATTAAGAATAACAAGATGCCCCGAATCGGCCGGGCACTGATGGCTGACTCCTTTTCCATGCTCGCAGGTTCAGTCATGGGGACCACCCCAACTGCCGCCTACGTTGAATCTTCAGCCGGAATTGCCCTTGGCGGCCGGACTGGATTGACCGCCTTGGTCACTGCCGGCTTCTTCACACTTAGCTTATTCTTCTCACCACTATTAACAGTGATCACCTCGCAGGTAACTGCCCCAGCATTAATTATTGTCGGCGTGTTAATGGCCCAATCGTTAAAACAGGTTGACTGGGGCCACTTTGAAATTGCCCTACCTGTCTTTTTGACAGTTGTCGGGATGCCACTCACCTACAATATTTCATACGGGATTGCATTTGGCTTTCTCATCTATCCGATCACAATGATCGCTGCTGGCCGACGCAAGGAAATCAACCCGATCATGATCGCGCTGTTCTTTGTATTTGTGCTGTTGCTGTATGTCTTAAACATTCTGTAAAAGTAATGGAGGAAAAATTTTGCTATCTACAAACGAATTAGGTAACTATATTCAAGCTGGTGCAGCAGAGATTCCTGCTGACACCGTCATCGAACACGGCACCTTAGTCAATGTTATGACAGGTGAATATTATCCAACCAATGTCGCAATCTATCAGGGACGAATTGTTGCAGTCGACCAAGATATCACGGACTACATTGGTCCGAACACCAAACACATTGATGCAACTAATCAGTATTTGGTTCCCGGCTTAGTTGATGGTCACATTCACGTTGAATGCTCAAAAATGAGTATGACTAGTTTTTCTCAAGCAGTTCTTCCCCATGGAACGACCAGTATCATCTCCGGTCTTGATGAATATATTTCATCAATTGGTTTAGACGGCCTGGAAGAAATCTTTGCAGAAATCAATCAGCTGCCATTAAAAGTATTTTGGGGTACCCCATACAAAACCCCTTATACATTTCCTAAATCAACCATTGCTTATGACATTGACTCGGACGATCAAGCCAGACTCTTACAACAGGAAAATTGTTTTGGGGTCTGGGAAACCGTTCGTGAAGCCGTTCAGACTCGTGATGAGGATACTTTAAAAACGCTCACATTAGCTCAGAAATATCATCAACCGATTTTTGGTTGTTCCCCAATGGCCCGTGGCAAAGCACTTAATCAGTTCTTAATGAGCGGCGTTCGATTGGATCATGAAAGCTATAGCCACGAAGAATTCGTCGAAAAGGCTCGTAAAGGGTTGCATGTCATCATCCGTGAATCAACCGTTACAAAGTTTTTGAAAGAAAACATTCGGGCAATTACGGAAGTTGCCCCAGAAATTGCCCGAAATACCAGTTTCTGCACAGATGATGTCAACGCAACCGATATTTTGGATCATGGTCACGTTGATCATATGGTTCGCTTGGCAATCAATGCTGGTATCGCACCCATGACAGCAATTCAAATGGCAACTATTAATAGCGCCGAAGCTTATCGAATTGATGATCACGTTGGGATGATTGCACCAGGAAAAGATGCTGATATTTTATTAGTTGACCAGCCAGGCACTTTTAATATTCAGTCAGTTATCAGTAAAGGGCAGCTTGTTGCCCAAGATAATCAAATGGTGGTTAATTTAGCCGCTCCAAAACGTAGTTCTAAACTACAGGGCCGACTAAAACATCAGAGGTTACAACCACAAGATTTTGACTACCATGTTGATTTAAAAAATGGGCAAGCCAATGTTGAAACAATTAAAAGTGTCGGCCCATTTGTTCGAAAACGACGGGACGTTATCCTAGATGTTAAGGATGGCATTGTGCAACCCGATCCCAACAAAGATGTTGCCCTCGTATCCGTGATTGAACGCTACGGAAAAAATGGTAATCAATCATTAGGATTTGTCTCGGGATGGTCCCTCAAACAAGGGGCTGTCGCAACATCAGCTTCTCCGGATGACAATAACCTGGTTGTTTTGGGCACTAATACTAATGATATGGCGATCGCTGCCAATCAGCTAATCGAACATGGTGGTGGTCAGATTGTTGTTGTCGATGGTAAAGTCATTGATCTTCTTGAATTACCAATTGGCGGAATTGCAACTGACCTTGCACCTGATAAATTAGCACAAAGAGAACGTGACCTGAAACAAGCAACTCGTGAACTCGGCAGCAAATTACCTGATCCTTTATTCTATCTGTCATTTTTGCCAATCACTGCAATCCCGGATTTAGCAATCACCGATATGGGAAACGTTGATTGTATTAAGTTGGAATTATTTGATCCAATTCTAAAATTAAGTGAAGCCGGCCAAACTGTTTAGGTGCACTCCTTCGTTTATCCCAAGATCTCTATCAAAATAATCAACCATCAAAAAGGATCCCGTGAAACCAGTATTTGTAGATAATGAATAACCTACAAATACTGGTTTCACGGGATCCTTTTTTAATCAGGCTTATCAGACTTCAATTTAGATTATGACCATATCGCTTTTTTAAAGGCTATCAAATTAAAGATTAGAATGGCCTTCCTTTTAAGTAAATTCCAAGAACTAACCGCTATTCCAACACCATTTATTTTGATACTGCCACATACCACTTTTTCAACTGATCAACAGTTAATTTAGGAATCAGGTTCGTCACTAAAACATTCCTTAATTCAGGGGCTATAATTACATAATGACCCCTCGAAAAGACTATTAAAACAGCCCCCATTATCTGACTAGTAGATAATGGGGGCTGTTTTTTTGTTCGGCGGTATAATAGCGCCTAAAAAAAGAGGTCGATGATCACATGCCCAATCACATATTTATCAGCCGAGAGTCAGGGAATGATAACATTTCAATATTCTATGACGAACCATCATTTGTGGTCATTGCGAATAAAGACGATTTAGCTAGCATTCAGTTGATTGATGAGTCTAAAAAACCTGGCATCTATATATTGTTGGGTGATGATAAACGATATATTGGTCAAGCATCAAATGCTATTTTTAGTAGACTGCAGCAACTGCTTAATAAACTAGCGCTGGTGGGCGTGTTGTTGACTTGACTGGGGCCGATAAGCGGCAACTAAACCTGTCACAGCGTCCAAAGTCATAATCAGACCCATTAACCACATCGCTGCCATATTGTGCATGGTACCAATTAGAATCAGCAGCACCACATTTAACGCCAGCATGAGCCAGCCCATTGTTTTCGACATTTGTTGCATGAAAATCCTCCTCAAGTGTATGGATAAGACCTATACCATTTTTCGATACTACTTTAGGTTAATTCTAAATTATGTTTATGGCAACCCTAAAAAGTGTTAAAATTCTTGTCAGAAGGAGAAATCACGATGAAAACCTATACGAACTATTTCTTTGATGAGCCAGCGTTTGATCTCCACGATGGCGGGTACGTGCCGCTTGAGGTCAGTGATGCGCCTGAGAAGCCCTTAAATGTGCCGCCGTTGTTGAAACCGGATAAAGAGACGGCGACCGACGTTTATTACACGGTGACAGCAGAGGCTGGGGAAACGCAACTGTTACCTGGGGCGAAGACCAAGACGTGGGGCTATAATACCAGTCTGTTAGGTCAGACGATTGTGTATCGCCGTGGTCAGCATACGCATGTGACACTGAAAAACACCCTGCCTGAGTTGACCACTTTTCATTGGCATGGGGCTAATGTCAGTGGCCCTTATGTTGATGGCGGATGCCATGCGCCGGTTTATCCGGGTGAAAGTAAGCATATCGACTTCACATTGGAACAACCGGCGACGACTTTGTGGCTGCACGCGCATCCGTGCCCATCCACAGCCGAGCAGGTTTGGCATGGTTTGGCTGCCATGGTGATTGTCAAAGACGACCATGAAGCCAGCCTGCCATTGCCAAGGAACTATGGCGTTGACGATATTCCGGTCATTTTGCAAGACCGGCGTTTTCATGAGAACAACCAGTGGGACTACCGGGCTGATTATGATCCTGACGGTGTTGCTGGGCCAACTGCAATGATTAACGGTACAATCAATCCCTATTTTGATGTCACCACGCAAAAGGTCCGGTTGCGTTTTCTGGATGGTGCTAATCGCCGTGAATGGCGGTTGCATTTTTCCGATGACCTGCCATTTACGCAAATTGGCGGGGATGGCTCACTGTTACCGGATCCGGTCAAATTTACCCATTTGATGCTGACTTGTGCTGAGCGTGCCGAAGTGATCGTTGATTTTGGCCAATACCATGAAGGCGACGAGGTCACCTTATATACGGATGATGTGCCATTGCTAAAGTTCCGCATTCATGCGTTCAAACCGGATCAGACTACCTTGCCTGATAAGTTGTTCGATGTGAAGGCACCAGTGGTTGACCCGGATTTGCCAGTTCGCCACGTTGTGATGCAGGGGATGGACGAAGGTGTTGCGATTGATGGTAAAAAGTTTGCCATGCAGCGGATTGATGCCACGCAACCAATTGGCAAAGCCCAGTACTGGGATGTTACCAATAGCAATGATGCGCCTGGAATGGTTCATCCGTTCCATGTGCATGGAACCCAATTCTTAGTCTTGTCGCGGAATGGGCATGCGCCGTATCCAAATGAATATGGTTTCAAAGATACCGTTGGCGTAAATCCTGGTGAAACGGTTCGGCTGCTGGTTCGCTTTGATTTGCCAGGGGTTTATATGTATCACTGCCATATCATTGAGCACGAAGATGGCGGCATGATGGCACAGATTGAAACATTCGATCCAGCCAAGCCAAAGCAAGAATATAAATTGATGGATATGGATACGTTAATGATGGCCTTGGCTAAAGAACGTGGCGTCAAACCATCTGAGATTTGGATGGGCGGTATGCAGTCTTATGAAAAAATGGGAATGAAAATGTAAACGTCCCACAATACTAATATAGAAAAAGATGATTTTAATATGAACTCTCCAACGATCAAACATCGCGGGGCTTTGCTCAGAAGTCAATAAATTGGACTATTTTTATTCAGTTAATTAGGCGACATTTGAGATACGATTGCGATTATAAAA
>NZ_BMBS01000052.1 GCF_014634805.1 Leuconostoc falkenbergense | reverse complement strand
AAACACTCAACTGGCAATCACCACGAAAGGTTTTTCAGCAGTTTGCAGTGTTCGGTTAATTCTTGCAATCTACCATAAATCAAAAGTGGCTACACAATCAATCTTGTCAGGAGAGAATGGTGACTCATCATGGACACTTGATGACACAACGGGTGAGCTGATTTTCACAAATGGTACATTAGATCAAAACATTGCAACCAATATTACGAACGAAGGATACGATCCAACACTTGTCAAATCCGTGTCATTTCAGGGGACAGTCGTTGCACCAACTAATTTGGATAATTTTCTAACAGGATTAACTGAATTACAGTCGTTTGACGGTGCTAATCTTGATACAAGCAGCGTGACGAGCATGAGAAACTTCTTCTCTGGTTTGAGCAAACTTGGAAAAGTTAATTTAGATATTGCGACTAACCACACCATGTCCGGTACTTGCATGGAAAACTTTTTCGCTAACACGCCCAGCTTGTGGAAAATTGCAATTGGTGCTAACTTTGAATTTCAAGGAGACACACCAGTTACTATTCCATCAGCGCCCGACGTTGGTACACATATCACAGATAATGGGACTACATATGTTACTAGTGCAGCCAATTGGCAATTAGTTGGTGCAGGAACTGATCATCTACCCGCTGGGGAAGTATTGAGCAACTTAAAGACAATAACAACAAATACAGCGCCGCGTCCCCTCACCATAGTTTGGGCACAGACTGGTGAAACATATGATCCTATTCTTCGCGGTTATCACGGCACGTCACCTTGGACACTCGACCCAGACACTGGTGAATTGATATACGGTAGTGGTACATTTCAAGACGCACTAACAGTTGTGGCTAATTTGGAGTCGTATGATGTTGATCCTGATATTGTCACTTCAATTAGTTTTACGGGAACAGTTAATTTACCAGCTAATGCAACAAGTATGTTCTCTGGTCTGGACAACTTAACAGCGTTTGATGCTACTAACTCATATACGGATAATGTGACGAATATGAAGAGTATGTTTCAAGGCACTATTATAACTAACCTAGACCTTAGTAGTTGGAAAGTGACTCAGGTCATGTCATTTTATAATATGTTCAGCAATGCCAAACAATTAATGACCTTGAACCTATCGGATTGGGGTGTTGGTCGTACAGCAACAAATGTTACCATGTATGGTATGTTTGATCACACCAGTGCTTTGACCAATTTGACCTTAACAAACTTTAAAACGACTAACGTCACTGATATGGGGGTTATGTTTTATTACAGTGGTGTGAAAAGCTTGGACCTGAGTGACTGGGATGTAACTCAAGTCACATCATTCTATTTCATGTTTACCTATTCGCAACTCGTGACACTTAATCTATCAAGTTGGGATATTGGACATACGGCAACCAACGTAAGTATGCGATATATGTTTGCTTTTACCAGCCAACTCAAAACTTTAAACCTGACCAACTTTAAAGTGACCAATATCATAGACTTATCTGAAACGTTCAGAGGCACTGGACTTGAAAGTTTAGATGTCAGTGGTTGGGATGTTTCAAAGGTGACTACATTTAGCATGACATTTGCCCAAGCGTGGGATATAAAAAGTTTGAATGTGTCTGGCTGGGGTGTTGGTCGTACGGCGACTAATGTCTCTATGAGCAACATGTTTTTTGGATTAGGCCGTTTAAACGATTTAAACTTAACCAACTTTAAAACAACTAACGTTACTAATATGTCTTACATGTTTGCTGATAATAGTGATAGTGTTAAAATTCCAATCACTAGCTTAGATGTAAGTGGTTTTGATGTCACACAAGTCACAACTTTTACAAAGATGTTTGCAAATATTAGCCAATTGAGAACACTAGATTTGTCCAGCTGGACTACTTCCGGTGCTACGGCAACTAACATGTTTGCCGGTACGTCTAGTCTCTGGAAAATCACCCTCGGAGAAAATGTGCAATTCGCCGCTGATCCTAGCTTCACAGCAGCTCCCGCAGTTGGTACAACGATTCCGGGCACTAGTTATGTGACAACTGCTGCCAGTTGGCAGAACATTGGTACAGGTACAGATCATCAACCAGCAGGGGCATTAGTCACAACTACGGAAATGTACGCTGATAGAACAGAACCAGTGACTTACGTGTGGGCACAAGGGGTTCAGCCAACACCTGCTATCAACACGATTTCATCACTTAATTTTGGTACGTTAGCAGCCAGTGACTTCTTTAACGGCAATAGTCCGCTGGCAACCAACATGGCAACTGGTTCAGTGGCCTTAAAAGATTTAGATAACAGTACAACGTATAATGTTACCGTGGCACAAACGAGTGACTGGACAACTGATGGTGAGTCAGCTAAGATTGCCAAGTCAAACTTGAAGATTAAATATGGCACTAGTGATTTAGCCACGGGAGCTAGCAGTTTCTGGTCGGGCACATCAGCGACTGAGACCAAGAGTATTGCTTTTAATCATGATACAACCAAAAACTTCAGCATTTGGTTGAACCCAAGCACTGTGCTTAATACCGCATTGCTTGGCAAACAACTAGAATCAGAATTGACATGGACGTTGAGTGAGACGCCGTAAACAGAAGAAGCGCTTAAATGTTAATCATTTAAGCGCTTTTCCTTTTCATTTATTCAATCTAAGCGTATAATTATATCATTGAAATTTAAGAGAGTGGGACGCGTTTTTGGACGAAAAAATTAAGCAAGTTGAAGAGCAATATTTGAAGACAACACTATCAGCCATGAACCAATCTTTGACTGATACCGAGCTAGAAATTAAGCGGACAAACAAAAACATCTCTGACGTTTCCAAAAGTTGGGGAGATGTGCGTCTCAAAACGGATACCTATTCCGGTATTGTTGAAACAGCTATGTCTGTCCGCCAGCAACAACAAATGTTGTCTGAACGTGAAAATTCTAAGTCACGGGCAGAACGTCGCTATGAAGTTTTAAATAAGCAGATTCATAATCCGTATTTTGCACGTATTGATTTTAGCGAATCCGTGTCAGAAAGCGGTGAACCAGAAACCATCTACATTGGTTTGGGGTCGTTTAGTGATGACGACAATCGCTATTTTGTCTATGATTGGCGTGCACCAGTAGCTTCTATTTATTATGACGGTGGCATTGGACCAGTTGAATATTTGACACCGGATGGCACTCAAAAAGCCAATGTCACGCTGAAACGTCAATTTCAAATTGAAGACGGCGTGATTGTGACGTTATTTGACACGGAAGAGGCAATTGGGGACGCTATGTTGATGAATGCCTTGAGTGGCGAATCATCAACCAAGATGAAGTCAATTGTGACAACCATTCAAAAAGAGCAAAACAAGATTATCCGTAATACGTCGGCTGATCTCTTATTTGTTCAAGGTGCAGCCGGCTCTGGTAAGACGGCGGCCGTTTTGCAACGTGTGGCTTACTTGCTTTATCGTTACCGCGGTAAATTAACCAGTGGTCAAGTGGTGCTATTTAGTCCCAACCAACTATTTAATGATTATATTGATCAAGTTTTGCCTGAGTTAGGTGAACAGAATATGGTCCAAATGACATTTTACCAGTACGCCTCACGTCGTTTACCTAAAATGTCAGTAGAAACGTTGCAAGAACGCTTTGAATTGGATCATGTGAATAATCGACTGGCATTGGCCAAAGGTAGTGTTGACATGTTCAACGCCGTCACCAATTATGCCAACTCTTTGACACGTCAGGGGATGAAGTTCCGCAGCATTATGTTTAGAGGCGAACCATTTATCGCCAAAGAACGCATGGCAGAAATTTATTATCAGTACAACGAAAATTACAAGTTAAGTCAACGTTTGGACGCAACGCGCGACACACTTATGCGTATGCTAAGCAGCCGTATTGGCACAGAGATGCGTAAAGATTGGGTAGATTTAGAAATTGAAAATCTATCTAAAGAGGAATATGATGAGCTTGTTGGCGCTGGGCGTGTCCGTATGGGCGATAATGAAGAAAACGACGCAGCAGCAGTGACGCGCCGCACACAATTAGGTGCTGGGGAACAAGAACGAGAATTTACCAGTGAAAAAGCTGAGCGCAAGTTCTTGGCCAAGCAAATTACGACACGCGCTTTGAAGCCTTTGGCAAGACAAGTGAGACGTGCTAGTTTCCTTAATATCAATGCGCAATTTATTGATTTCTTGCATGAGTTACCAAGATTCTTTGACTTAGCGGCTTATCAATTATCAGAAGCAGAGTGGCAGACGCATGTTGAACACGTTGTGGCAAATCTCAAGAATCATCAAATGTCACTGGCGGACACAACGTTATATTTGTATTTATATGATTTGATGACTGGTAAGCATGGCGAACGTGATATTCGCTTCCTATTCGTTGATGAAGTGCAAGATTATACGCCGTTCCAATTAGCTTTCTTAAAGTTTAGCTTCCCATTGGCAAAGTTCACGGTGCTCGGTGACCTTAACCAAGCAATTTTCACCAAGGATAATGCGGCTAATTTGCAGGAAGATTTGGCTAGCTTGTTTGACCCAGAGCGGGTAGACACGGTTAAGCTCACACAAACTTACCGTTCGACACAACAAATTACTGATTTCACCAAAGACATTTTATTAGGTGGGCAAGACATTGAAGCGTTTAATCGTAATGGCGAGAAGCCAATTGTGAAAATCGCTGACAATGAAACTGACTTGCTGAATAAGCTACGTCAGCAGTTACAACAAAATGCCAAAGACCAAGATTCGACAGCTATTATCACCAAAACACTCGCTGATGCGAAGTTGTTGGCGCAACAATTGGCTGATAAAAGTGTGACATTAATTCAATCAGAGAATCAACGTTTAGCACTGGGAACTATCATAGTACCATCGTATTTGGCTAAGGGACTGGAATTTGACGCAGTTGTCATTTGGCACGCGGATTGGACACGATATGCGGCAGAAGACGAACGTCGTCTATTGTATACAGTTGCGTCACGCGCGATGCATCGTTTGACATTGCTGGCTGAAAAGTCAGTGACACCGTTGTTGGACCATGTCGGTGCCGAACGTTATGAGGTTGAAAAATGAACGAGTTAGTCAATGAAATTTTGAAACGCTATCAGCAACCTTTCATGGTAATTGGTGTTACCGGTTCAGTTTCAGTTGGCAAAAGTACATTTGCTAATAATTTGGCAGCATTATTTCATCAGGAAAGCTTGACGACTAGTGTGATTAGTACGGATGATTTTCTGATGTCTAATGACACATTGTTGGCCGCCGGCATTTTTGAACAAAAAGGTTTTCCACAAACGTACGATTTGGACCGCATGGCAACAGTGATTAGAGATTTTAAGGTTGGTCGTGAGCAGATCGAGATACCACTTTATACGCAAGAATTGGCTGACATTCACCCAACACAACTGCAAACTATCACCCGACCCAATATTTTAATTGTTGAGGGTGTAACAGCCCTGCGATTACCAGAGGATGTGTTAGATTTCAAAATTTTTGTCACCGCAGATTTGGATAATATTAAGTCATGGTATTTGTCACGTACCTTGCAAGAAACGGCTTTAGCCAAGAATGATCCATCTAGCTGGCGCTATCAATATGCCAAAATGCCACTAGACGAGCTAAGCGATTTGGTAATGAAGGTTTGGGACACAACGAATCAAACCAATTTGGATCACTATATTTTACCTACGAAATCTTTAGCGGATGTGATTGTTACATTGAACGATCAGCACGATGTGAAAAATATCACTTATAATAATCGATAAAAAATTGTCAACTAAGTTGACAATTTTTTTTTAAAGCGTAAAATAGCTTTTTGAACCTAACGAAGAACTAAAGTGTTTTCTGTAAATAGCAGAAAACGAATGAAAGGATTTTGATATGTCGGATAAAATAGTAGACACAAAGGGGAAACCAGTCAACCGCATCGCCATGATGATTGTGTTGTTGGTCGGTGTGTTCTCTGTAATGCTGATGCAAACAGCTTTGGGGACAGCATTACCTGCATTGATGAAAGCGTTTGATGTTAACGCCTCAACAGTGCAATGGTTGACAACCATTTTCTTAATGGCTAACGGGATTATGGTGCCGGTTTCAGCTTACTTAACAACACGAATTCAAACAAAAACATTGTATCTATCAGCGCTTGGGTTGTTCACTGCTGGTACATTGCTGGCGTTTGTGACACCAACTAATGCCTTTTGGATGCTCATGGTGGCACGTGTTTTGCAAGCCATGGCTGTTGGTGTTTTGATGCCATTGATGCAAGTGATTTCGTTGAATTTATTTGACGCAGAGTCCCGTGGTAAAGCGATGGGTCTTGGTGGATTAGTTGTTGGAATGGCACCTGCCATTGGACCGACGCTGTCAGGTTGGATTTTGGAAAAAGATCACACCATTTTAGGCTTCACGCTTGAAAATTCATGGCGCTCAATCTTTGGCGTTATTCTACCAGTTGTTATTTTAGTCATGATTGCTTCATTTGTATATTTCCGCAACATTTTACCAACGAAAAAAGTGACACTAAATGTGCGCTCTTTGATTGAATCAACGTTTGGATTTGGTCTAATTTTGTTTGGATTTGCCATGGTTTCAGACCACGGATGGGGTGATTTTGGTTGGGTTATTCTGCCATTAATTGCTGGATTGCTGATTACAATTGAATTTATGTGGCATCAATCTCGCATGGAGAAGCCATTCTTGGATATGTCTGTCTTCAAGTCTAAGCAATTTACCATTACGACAATATTAGTGTCACTAGCTATGATGGCTATGATTGGTGTTGAAATGGTTTTGCCAATTTATATGCAAAATATCCGAGTCTTAACGCCGTTGGATTCTGGTTTGACGTTACTTCCCGGCGCGTTGATGATGGGAATTATGTCACCGATTGCTGGTGCTTTCTATGATAAGCATGGGGCCAAGCGCTTAGCCGTTACTGGATTTTCTATTTTGTTGATTGGTACGGTACCGCTATTTTATATGACCGCTGATACGTCGCAACACTTTATCACAGCACTATACACATTACGTATGTTTGGTATTGCGATGACAATGATGCCGTTGACAGCTTCTGCTATGGGTGCTTTGTCACCTGAAACAGCCGCCCAAGGAACAGCTGCCAACAACACGATGCGCCAAATTGCTTCTTCATTGGGAACGGCAATTTTGGCATCAGTCATGCAGTCTGTTACTGACAACAATAAGCCAGCTGCTTCACTTAAAGGCCAAGATCCATTGTCGTATGCTAATAAGTTAATAGATGCAACATTAAACGGCTTCCACGCTTCATTCTTGTTGGCCGCAGGATTTGCTCTTGTTGCATTGTTAATTACATTCTTACTACACAGTGGCAAAATTAACACACCAGCACACAAGGAGGACGCAGCCTAATGATTATTTTGTTGATAGCGTTATTTGCTATTTTGGCCTTTGTAGCCAATATGATGATTACCAATCGTGGTATACGTATTGTAACAACAGTGATTATGTTTGTTGGGTTGATTGCAAGTGTTGCTGGCGTTGCGGCTAACATGAATTCACACTACGGTATGAAGGAAGTCACCACGACAACCAAAAAACAAATCTACACAGCCGGAACGGCGTCACAGGGATTTGGTCTATTGCTTTATCAAGGTGTTGGTACAAACGGCGCTGAAAATGTCTATGTTTACCGTGCCACAGACAATGCTAAAAAGACAACTGTTGCAAAGCCCAACTTGAAGACCAGTTCTCGTATGTCTAATATTTCCGGCAATAAAGCCTACAAAATTACAAAAACAACGCGTTATGTCTATAAAAATGCCACGATGCGGTTGATGTTTGGTATTGGTGGCAATAATCACCAACTTAAAAATAAGCATGTTGTTTATCAAGTGCCAAGCACTTGGGTTGCTTTGACGACGACTCAAGCTAAGTCATTGCAATCAAAAATGACACCCAAGACAGATGCTGAAAAACAAGCACTAGCCCAACAACAAGCACAGTTAGCTGCTTTGGCAAAAACGGATCCAGACAAAGCGGCACAATTACAAGTTGCAGCAGTCAAAAAAGCGTTAAATATTAAATAATATGTCATCAACGTTTTCGCCTTAAACAGGTTGAAAACGTTTTTTTTGATACAATTGCAGTTGTTCTTAATCGGTGAAAAAATTAATCCAATAATTGGGAGTAAAAAAGAATTACGGTTATTAGCGTATTACTTGCTAATTTCTGTGAATGTGTTACACTAATGGGGTAATAAAAGTTTTTGATTTTGATTTGTTTTTTTCGGAAGGCGCTCAGTACCAATTATTTTAGATTACGAACAATATTACTTGGTGAGCACACCAAAGGAGAAACATATCATGGAAAAAGGCACAGTAAAGTGGTTTAACGGCGAAAAGGGTTACGGATTCATCACACGCGAAAACGGCGAAGATGTATTTGCACACTTCTCAGCAATCCAAGGCGACGGCTTCAAGACTCTTGACGAAGGTCAAGCAGTTACTTTCGAAGTTGAAAGTGGTGACCGCGGTTTGCAAGCTGTTAACATCGTTAAGGGCTAATAACCAATTAGAAAGAACTCGCTTCGGCGAGTTTTTTTGTGTCGTGATTTCGTGGTATAATGATATCGTTACGATTAACACAAACATAAACTAAGGAGTTTAGAACAAATGGCTAAATTAGTACTAATCCGTCATGGTCAAAGTGAATGGAACGCATTGAACTTATTCAATGGTTGGATTGACACAAAGTTGTCAGACAAGGGTGTTGAACAAGCAAAGGAAGCTGGCGAATTGTTGGCTGCCGAAGGTATCCAATTTGATCAGGCTTATACATCAGTTTTGACACGTGCAATTACAACATTGCACTACGCTTTGGAAGAGGCTGGTCAATTGTTTATTCCTGAAGAGAAGTCATGGCGCCTTAACGAACGTCATTATGGCGCTTTGCAAGGTCAAAATAAGGCTGAAGCTGCTGAAAAGTGGGGCGACGAACAAGTTCACATTTGGCGTCGTTCATACGATGTTTTGCCACCATTGTTGGACTCATACGATGAAACAATGACAGTTCAAGGCAAGACATATCCTGCGTTTGATCGTCGCTATGCCGATGTACCTGAAGGCGAATTGCCATTGGGTGAAAATTTGAAGATTACTTTGGAACGTGTATTACCTTTCTGGGAATCAAACATTTCAAAGGACTTGAAAGCTGGTAAAAACGTTGTCATTGCCGCTCACGGTAACTCACTTCGTGCTTTAGCTAAGCATATCGAACACATCTCAGACGATGACATTTTGAATCTTGAAATTGCTAATGGACAACCACTAGTTTATGACTTGGATGACAATTTGGAAGTTGTATCAAAGACAACATTAACAAAATAAAGTCAATTATCATTCCTAGGTATACCAAAATTGGTATACCTTTTTTTATTGCTATATTTTGCTTTTTTTAGTAGAAAAGTGTACATTGGTATATGTTGTGAAAACGATTTTGATATGTTATGAAAGTTTACATGAAAATGATTATTTGTCCTTAAAAGCGTTATTATCAGTAGTATTATGTCAGTATAGGGAAAGGAATCACTAGATTTGTGTTACATTTGGCACAAATTGGAGTGTGTGAGGTTATGAAAGATTATTTTCAACGGATGGGCCACTCATTGATGCTGCCGGTGGCAGTTTTACCAGCAGCTGCGATTTTAACAGGTATTGGTAATTGGCTACCAGCTACTTGGTTTATAAGCGGTGTTTTAAAGTTAGCTGGTGGTTCGATACTTGATATCTTAGCGCTTTTATTTGCGGTTGGCTTGGCTTTAGGAATGTCCAATAAAAAGGATGGGGCGGTTGCTTTGGCAGCAGTCGTTGGTTACGCGTTGACAGACTATGTGCTCCGTCCAGAAAATATTGCGACTTTGTTTGGTCAGAAAATAACAGCCGTCAACGCTGCTTTTGGTACACCAACGCACAACAATGTCTTATTTGGTATTGTTTCTGGTTTAGTTGCAGCAGCGCTTTTTGATAAATTTGGACAAACAAAATTGCCTCAAGCGCTGTCTTTTTTTAGTGGGAAGCGATTAGTACCGATTTTAACAGCTTTGGCGATGCTAATATTTAGTATTGTGATGATTGTGATTTGGCCGTTTGTCTACGCAGCATTAGTTGCTTTTGCAACAACCATTGCTAATCTTGGTTGGATTGGGGCAGGATTGTATGGCTTCTTTAACCGATTACTGATTCCAACGGGGCTACATCATGCCCTGAATTCAGTCTTTTGGTTTAAAGTTGCCGGGATTAATGATATTGGTAATTTTTGGGATTCACATGGTGTTTTGGGCATTACTGGCCGTTATCAAGCAGGATTTTTTCCAATTATGATGTTTGGTTTGCCGGCCGGTGCGTATGCCATTTATCGTAATGCGTTACCAGAGCAAAAGAAACGGATTGGTTCGTTAATGTTGGCAGCAGGTGTTGCCTCATTCTTTACAGGTGTGACAGAGCCTTTAGAGTTTTCATTCATGTTTGTTGCGTGGCCACTGTACTTGATTCACGCAGCTTTAACTGGTTTGAGCTTAGCAGTAGCGGCATTTTTCCATTGGACATCTGGCTTTGGCTTTTCGGCAGGGTTAGTCGACTACGTATTAGCGTTCAAAATGCCTTTGGCTAACAAGCCTTATATGTTGTTACTGCAAGGGGTTGTGTTTGCGATTTTGTATTATGTGATTTTTAATTTTGCCATTCAAAAATTCAACTTGATGACACCCGGTCGTGATCCAAAGGAAAATGATGTGCCAGAAAGCACTGTGCCGTCGCGTCCGTCGACAGAAGATAAGTATTTACGTAGTGCGCGTGTCATTTGGCAAGCGTTGGGCGGAGATAATGCAAAAGATAATTTAACTTATGGTAGATTGTAAAATTAAACCGAACACTTGAATAAAAAAGCCGCAGCGCCTTTAATGGTAATTGTCTAAAACAA
>NZ_BMBS01000051.1 GCF_014634805.1 Leuconostoc falkenbergense | reverse complement strand
GTTGTGGTAACACCATTAAAGACCTTGATGGGTTTTTCTGTCCACTTAAATGTTCAACTTAAATTTTACAATCTGCCTCAATTATTAAAAATTACTATTTCTTTAATAACCAATTAATATAAACGTGTAAAATAGTAAGTGTTGATAATTTTTATACCGATAAGGAGAATCTTACATGCGTAAGTATATCGCGGAATTTCTAGGCACCTTTATGTTGGTTGGGATTGGAACAGGAAGTATTGTTTACTCTGCTGCTTCTACACAATCACCATTAACGGTAGCGCTAGCCTTTGGTCTTGCTTTAGCAATTGCCATTTACACATTTGGCCCAATTTCTGGCGGCCACTTTAATCCAGCTGTTTCGTTGTCAATGGCCATCCAAAAAAGACTCACGTGGGTTGATTTTGGTGGTTATATTGTAGCACAATTCCTTGGTGCAATTGTCGCTTCAGCAGCAGTTTACGGTGGTGTTGCCGCTTACTTGAAGTCTTCAACTGTTTCCACAGCATTATCTGGACAAACAATGACCGTCAGCCAATTTATTTCCTATGTTGGTTTGGGTCAAGCAAACTATGCCACTGGTGAACGTCTGAACGCTTTTGCGTTTGAATTTGTCTTGACATTCTTGTTCGTACTTGTGATTTCAATTGTCACAAAGTTGACTAATGTCCCTGCTCCCTTGGTCATTGGCCTTTTCTTAGCCGTTTTGATCATTGTGGCCTTGCCAATTACAGGCGGATCATTCAACCCAGCACGTTCATTGTCACCAGCAATTTTTGTCGGTGGTAAGGCACTGAAACATCTGTTAGTCTATATTCCAGCACAACTAATCGCTGGTGCATTGGCAGCATTTGCCGCTAATTACTTCAATAAAACCAGTGAAGAAAAAGCCGTAAAAGCCTAAAGTTTATAAAGATTGACTAACATTGTCAATCTTTTTTTGTTTCTAGAAATAAACGTGTATAATGGGATTTATTGGTAATATTACACACAAGGAGAATTTTTCATGCGTAAGTATATCGCAGAATTTCTAGGAACATTTATGTTAGTGTTCTTTGGAACTGGTAGTGTTGTTTATTCAGCTATTACGACACAATCACCTATCACAATTGGTTTTTCATTTGGTTTGGCATTGGCCGTTGCCATTTATGCTTTTGGTCAAATTTCTGGTGGGCACTTTAACCCAGCCGTATCACTTTCAATGGCTATTCAAAAGCGTTTGTCATGGGTCGAATTTGTCGGCTATGTATTAGCACAATTGATTGGTGCTATTGTCGCTTCTGGTGCTGTCTATCTTGGCGTTACAGCTTATCTAAAGTCAACATCCGTTACAACTGCTTTGTCAGGTCAATCAATGACAGTCAAACAATTCGTTACTTTGGCTGGTCTTGGTCAAACTAACTTTGCTGACGGGCAAGGCTGGTACGCTTTTGCCTTTGAATTGATTTTGACTTTCTTGTTTGTTTTGGTCATTTCAATTGTCACTAAATTGGCTAATGTCCCTGCCCCATTGATTATCGGTTTGTGGTTAGCAGTCCTAATCATTGTTGCGTTACCTATTACCGGTGGCGCTTTCAACCCAGCTCGTGCCTTAGGTCCTGCAATCTTTGTTCAAGGTAAAGCACTTGGTCACGTTTGGGTTTACCTAGTGGCTGATCTACTAGGTGGCGCTTTGGCAGCATTTGCCGCTAACTTCTTCAACAAGAGCGTTACAAAAGAAGCCTAATCCTAAATAAAAAAGAAGCTCGTCGTGAGCTTCTTTTTTTATTAACGCAATTGTCGTGGAAAATCATCAGGCAATGGACCTGTAATCGTTTTAATGCCACCATCAAAGGGTAAAGGGAGTTCAATGGTAGCTGAATGCAGCATCAATCTTGGCATATGACGCCCACCATATAGGTCATCCCCAACTATTGGATGGCCTACACTAGCTAAATGAACCCTAATTTGGTGCATTCGGCCAGTATCTAAACGAATTCGTAATAAAGAATTTTGATAAACCGTATGTATATTAGTCCAATGTGTCACAGCAAATTGTGCGTTTGTTCCATTGACAGCACGTTTCCTGTCGTCTTGTGCATCAATGCCAATTGGTGTTTCAATTATTCCCTGTTTTGTCGGCATCACGCCACTCACCCATGCCAAATAAGTCCGTGTAATTGCCTTAACAGATAGTAATTGGTCAAGTATTGGGACTACCAAAGGCGTTTTTGCAATAATAACGGCACCCGATGTGGCCCGATCAATTCGATGTACCATATAAGGGGCCACTTCCAAATGGCGCCTTTGAAAATCACCGGCAACGTAATTCAGCAAAGTATCATCTTCTGTTGGTGAATGCGGATGCATTTTCATACCCGCTGGTTTATCGACAACCACAAGATAATCGTTTTCAAATAAAGTTGCTACTTTCTGACTATGATTCGGTCGATAATTAGAGTTACTCGTCCTAAAATCATCCTGATCAAAGGTCATCACTAATACATCATTTGTTGCCAAAAAATAACTAGTCGGGACCACTTTACCATTCACGGTAAAATGTCGCTTAATCCTGAGAGCCCCACGAATACGCTTTGGAATAAGCCATTTTATCCACAATGCTTTAACTGATTGACCGGCATTGTGCGGTGCTATTTTAAATTGATATTGCCATGTTGTCATATAATAAATGCCCACACCTTTAGGGTTAGCTCCCTTAATTTGACTTTATTGTCATTTTCGTTATACTTAGATTATCTGGGGTGCCCTATGGCTGAGATATACCCACCGAACCTGCTCATGATAATGCATGCGAAGGGAGATATAACATTGTTTAGCTCATTAATGGCGCAACCTGTGAACTCTCTTGACGGTTGCGCTTTTATTTTTTGGAGATATGAAATCTATGCAAAATTCTCGTTCCCGCGTCATCGCTGAAGTGGCTATATTTGCCGCCTTGGCTGTTGTTTTCGATTGGCTGACCCTTTTTAAAATGCCACAAGGTGGCGCCGTGACCTTGTCATTGGTCCCAATATTATTTGTTGCCTACCGACATGGTGTAAAAGCCGGTATGGTGACTGGATTAATTGTTGGTGTGGTGACTTTTATTTTAAATCCATATTATTTAAATCCACTACAAGTATTTTTCGACTACTTCTTTGCCTATACATTGGTTGGTCTCGGCGGATTGTGCACGAGCCAATTAAAATATGCACTCCGTCGAAATACAACAAAACAAGCAATGGTATTGGTATCACTTGGCGCCGTACTTGGTGGTTTTGGTCGCTTTTTTGGTTCCTTTTTGGCTGGTGGTTTCTTTTACGGCGCTTTTGCTCCTAAAGGGCAAAATCCTTGGCTCTATTCACTGATTTACAACGAAGCTTACGTTGTCCCACAAATCCTTTTGACTGTCATTGTACTGATTGTTTTACTTCGCGTTCAACCAAAAATGTTCAAATAAAAAGCCAATTATTATAACAATTCTAAATGGAACCTGTTATAGTAACTGGCTTTTTTTCGTAATTGGAAACTCACGTTTATCAACAACCCGATACTTTACTTTTCCAGACTCAAGATAAACATACAGCAATTGCGTTTCAGCGTCATCAAAATAGCCCAAGTTGACCACAACACGTCCTTCATATTCTTCAATACCTTGGAAGGCTTTCTTCATAATATGGTGGATAATCATAGCACTTTCAAGCTGTTCATTAGCCTTATCAACGGCTTCATGTAAACTATCACCATCATCTAAGTTTTGTTTGATAATCGCAACTTTAACAAACGCACGAAACCCATATAATCGAGATTCTTGTTCATCTTCTCGATCTATCGCTTGAACATATCCTTGCTTTTCCCAATAGCGAAGTTGCCGTGTCGATATATTCGTCATACGTGCTAGTTCACCAATGCGAAATTGTAGATGATCAAGAGACGGTTTTTTAAAATTTTCTTTGTCAAAATTCATATTTGTGCCTCTAAAAATAGTGTTCTTTGTCAACTAAGTTGCTAAAAACACGCCTAATATCTATTTAAATATAGCACATTAATTAATTAAAACAAAGCCTGCCACTGTTCTAAAATTGGGCCTATCTCAAAATCTTCAACTCGTCGTAGTGAGATATCAGCATAATGTTGGCGCTCTTTTTGAGTGTTTAATAGTGGCTGAATAGCTGCTAACAAACCATCGACATCACCATTCTCGACTAAAATGCCGTATTCCCCGTCATCTAGCACTTCTGCAGAACCCGTATTTTTCATTGCGACAATCGGTAAACCAAAGCTCATAGCTTCAGCCAAAACCAACGGCAATCCTTCCCAACGAGAAGTCTGTAAGAAAATACTAGCATCACGGTAATGCTGTCGCAAAGCTTCGTCTTTTAGTCCACCACGATAAATAATTTTATCTTGAGCCGCATATTTTTCAATCAATTCTTGAAACGTTACCATATCTTCTGGTAGCCCATTACCAGCAATTGCCAAACGCCAATCATTAGGTAGTTTAGATGCTAGTTGCACAGCGAAATCAATGCCTTTATGCTGAATCGCAATCCGAGCTGTAAAGGCAATGATATGTTGTGTCAAATCAGCGCGTCCATTTGGTGTTATGGTCAACGGATTCCATATTTTGACAGCGTGTTGATTATAGGGCTTAAAGCCCGCCAAATCATAGTCTGTCAGTACAACGACAGTATCAAGTGCCCGCAAACCTGCCTCAAATTCAGTCTGCATATCAGCATAGTACTGACTTTTGTAAGTCGTCACATTGTTATGCATCCAACCAATTAACTGTGTGTCAGGTAATTGTGGCTTCATCACAGCAGCAAAACTAGACAACAAACCACCTGCTAAAATTACCACATCGAATTCCCGTGCAATGTTAATAAAATCTTGAATTTGTTCAGCATATTTGACATAAGGCTTTGCATCGTTGGCTAGTGTTAAGGGCCTCTTTGCAACCAATAAATCCGCTGATAGTGTATAAAAAGGTGGTAAATCAGAAAAACTATAATATACTACGTTGTGCTGTTGTGCCAACGCATTACCAACAACAGTCGTGGCACGCTTCATGCCCCCAAGACCAATGTTTTCAAGGGCAACAAGAATCTTAGTCATATTTTTGCTCCCAATTTCATTAATTTCCACTCCAATCATCTACATTTCGTGGCAACAATCTTGTTGTATCTGTCGCTTTATCACGCGACTCTGGTGCATCAGTGATGTAATCACTCAGAGTCGAGCGGTTACCATTTTTAGACAACAAACTTGTGGATTTTGTCCCTAATTTTTGGTTAATCTTTTTCAACCGTTTGACTGTACTGTCTTTACTGTAATCATATTTCGACGGGTCAACAGCCTTAAAATCTTTTGGTGTATAGAAACGCAATAAATTCTTTTGATTCAAATTATCTGACATATTCAATTTTTTATTCACATAACTTTGAATCTTATTAAGTTTAGTCTGCAATTTTTTGTCAGGATATTCAATTAATTGATTCGTTTTTGTATTCCAAATTCGCCCAGACAAACTAGCATATTCTGGTGTTATCCAGTCTTTATTACGGAATGCAACTATTTGTACGTGCTGCTTGCTTAACAAGTCTTGTCCAAACTGAATATACCGCTTTGTACTGATGCCAAGCAAATGCTCTAATGTAGGCGCAACATCAATTTCACCACCATAAGTATGATCAATATAACCATTTGTCATGCCCGGTATATGAACAATCAGTGGCACCCGTTGCAAATTAGCATTGTCTAAATCGTTCCAGTTACTCTCATTTTTGCCAAGCACGGATGCCAAATAAGGCGCGTCAGTATTAGAAATACCGTAGTGATCACCATACAAGACAACAGCAGTATTATCGTACAACCCTGATTTTTTGAGATAGTTAAAGAATTCCTTCACGGATTGATCAAGGTAGTGATTGGTGATGAAATAGTTGTCCACTAATGTTGAGCCTGTATTCGATGTCTGGAAATTAGGATCTTGATCCTGTGCATCTAGCGTATAAGGTGTGTGGTTCGTCACTGTCAAATATTTAGCATAAAACGGCTGCTGCAAACGTTCTAGATAAGGAACAGAGTTCTGGAATAATAGTTTATCCTTCAGTCCCCACGATGTCGCTTTTTTACCAGTTAAATCAAAATAATCACCGGAAATCCAATTTTGGTATCCCATATGTTTATAAACTGTACTACGATTCCAAAAGCTACCAATGTTACCATGAAATACTGCGCTTGAATAACCAGCACGCTGATTCAAAATAGCAGGCATTGCCTGAAAAGTCTGATCATCTCCTAATTTAGAAAACAGTGAGCCTTGTGGTAATCCAAAAGTAGAGGTCTCTAGCATATTTTCTGCATCTGATGTCTTACCTTGTCCAACTTCATTAAAAAAATTGTCAAATGAAACACTCGACTTACTGTGATATAAGCTGTTCAAAAAAGGTGTGACTTCTTGACCATTAACTTTCAAATCCAGTGACATTTGTTGGAAACTTTCCAAATGAATCACAATGACATTCTTGCCTTTAGCTTTGCCATAAAATTCTGGATTAATCGCCGCGTAATTCTTCTTAATATATTTTTGAACAGCTGTCAATTCAGATGGCGTTGCACTTTTACGAACCTGACTAGTCTGGTATGTGTTAATCGCATCATAAATCGTGAATGGCCCAATACCCAAATATTTCACCATATATTCACGATCAAATTGACGTGTTAATAACTGTGGCCGATCGACATCTGCCAAAAACATATTTGCCACCAATACAAAAACACCAATGGTAAAAAGTTTAAATGGTTGCAAACGTTTTAATGGCCGCTGGTCAAACTTAATTTTCCGGAAGACCATCAGGCCAATTAAAATCACTAAATCAATCCAAAATAAAAAATCATGTATCCCGAAAGAAATGGCCCCGGCTGCTTTACCACCTTGGTTAACGGTATTGTACCCCAACATGGTATTAATGGACATGAAATCTGAAAATTCTCGAAAATAAATGACGTTTAAATACAACAACGTTGTCATCGCTGTATCAATTAGTAATAATGCTCCATAGTAAATCTGTTTGGGCTTGATAAATAAGGCCAAACTAAACAAAATCATGGTAAACCCGATTGGATTCAATAACATGAGAACGACTTGCAATGAATCAGAAACGTGTAGCCAATCAAAATCAGCACCGTACGCCAAAATAGCTTTCAATGTGAATAAGACGACCAACCATG
This sequence comes from Leuconostoc falkenbergense, assembly GCF_014634805.1. Classification (GTDB taxonomy): domain Bacteria; phylum Bacillota; class Bacilli; order Lactobacillales; family Lactobacillaceae; genus Leuconostoc; species Leuconostoc falkenbergense. The sequence continues at coordinate 4,524 of NZ_BMBS01000051.1, read as the reverse complement.
TGAAAAATCCAAGTCGTGTATTCAATTGTGCTAGCCAATTTTTTGGCGCCAGCGTCTGGTGCCAAAATTTTTTAAAAAAATTTTTCATAAGTTTCATTATACCAATTTATATGGTCACTCGCTCTAAATATTGCTATACTTGTATCATGACAATATAAATTAAACATCAAAAAGGGCTCGGTCCAATTCAAGCTGACGCCCTCATAATTAGAAAAACCGTTTTTGTTATCGAACAAGGCGTTGCTATTGCTGACGAGATGGATGATCCGTCAGCCGAAGAAGAAGCGATTCATATCGTAGCATATGTTGATGGCAAACTAGCAGCAACTGCTCGTGTTTTACCAGAGTCCGCAACAACTTGGCATGTTCAACGTGTAGCCACACTCTATCCTGCGCGTGGCAAGGGTCTCGGTAGCAAATTATTTGCCTATATTGAACAACTTGCCCCTGAATACGGTATAAAAACATTAGTATTAGGCGCACAAGTTCAGGCACGCGGTTTCTACGATCGCTTAGGATTTTCTGCTTTTGGCGAAGAGTTCATCGAGGCTGGTATTCAACATATTCACATGAAAAAAGCGCTGTCATAGGCGCTTTTTTTGTGTTAAGAACGCCTCATGTAAGCAATTTCAACTTTAATTTGATAAGGTTGTTGATCATCGATGAGTTCACTTCTCGTAGCAACATGACTTGGTCCACCAGTCAGAACTACGGAAGCAACGGCCAAACGATAATGTGACAATGCTTGATCCGTTGGTGTCAGACCCACGCGAGATACATTCCCAAGTTCGCGAGCCTGCAACTGATTGATACCACCAAATATTGTCAATGTGCCATCAGCTTCTTGCATATCAAAATAAGGTAATATTGTCCCTGGATGATTGGCATTAATCACACCTTTTTGTGCAATAATTTGTCGTTGGGCCTGTTCACCTAAGTGACCATAGTCTTGTGCGATTAAATTCAAATCGGTCATTTCACGAGCAATCGCTTCAATGTTGGTTCTTTGCTGTAAATTACTATCAATTACGCCGTTCATAACATCTTGCCGCTCGTACAGTCCATTTGCTGGAATAATCACACTCGCTGCTGCTTGTGTACTTTCTTCATGCGGCTGCCCCACAATTTGTTCTATTTTAGGCGAAATATCCCATTTCGTTGTTTTTTTGGTAAAAAAATACAACACATTTAAAATAACAAAATACAATAAGACTAAGAAAATAGCTACTAATAAACTCCCCCTTAGAATACGACCGTTTACAAAAAAACGATATGCTAGATAGAGTAGATACCATACGCCCATGGCACCAACTGCAGTATAAATACGACCTTTTACTTTAGAATTAGTAGTAAAATAGCCAAGGTAATGATTGACTAAGTCAAGCAATGTAAACATTATTGGCTGTCCTCCGAAGTACTTGTAGAAGTTGCATTAGAACTCGAACTTTGACTCGACGACGAACTTGACGACGATGAAGAGGTTGTTGTGCTAGAAGTTTCCGATGAAGTTGCGCTTGAAGTTGAAGACGAAGAGGGCGTAACTGATGATGAGGTGTCACTACTCTCAGATGATGAGTCATCACTAGATGACTTATCGCTACTTGTTGTCGATGTATTTTTACTTGTAGTTGTCGAGGACGAATTGGTACTAACTGACCGTGATGATGTCCGTCCACCTTCTGTTGTACCTGTTGCAACGTTAACAGCCAAATTTGCCGCACTAATTGCAACAATTAATGACACAATTGCTGATGGTGTCAAAAAAGGTGGTGTTCTATATTTTTTTGCCATAAGCCCCCCTCTGTGCTGATATGATTAGTGTCTACTATAAGCATTGAACATTAACAGTATAATTATATTTTACCCGCTTTCCATCAAATAAACATAAAATAAATCCATAACTAAAACGAAAACCCGCAATCTCTTGCGGGCGGACGATATTTAGGAGATTTTATTTTAGGGAGATTGAGATTTGGAGAGAAGTCCGTTGATTCGTTGTTTGATATCAACTACTGTTGATGTGTATAATATAGTCATTCAATGTTAAATGGAGATTAAACATGTCAAAATACAAAGCCTATTTTATCGATCTTGATGGCACTATCTACCAAGGATCTAAAAAATTTGCATCAGGCAAACGATTTATTGATCGTTTAAAAGCAGCCAATATTCCTTATTTATTTGTTACGAATAATTCAACCAAAAGTCCGGCTGACGTTGCTGCTAACTTAACGATTAATCATCAAATTGACACCACCATTGATCAAATTTACACCAGCGCCATGGCAACGGCCGATTACTTGAAACAATTGGCAACCCCACAGCAAACACGGGTTTTGGTTGTTGGCGAGACTGGACTTGAAGAAGCACTTTTAGACGCCGGATTTGATTTGGTACAAGACGAACATGCTGATTTTGTTGTAGCAGCATTAGATCGTGCATTTACATATGATAAATTGATGTATGCAACTTTAGCAATCCAGCATGGTGCTAAATTTATTGCCACCAATCGTGATACTAATTTACCTAATGAACGCGGTATGATTCCTGGAGCTGGTGCCATTGTCGCCGCCATTGAAACAGCTACTCAGATCACCCCAACTGTTATTGCGAAGCCTCAGACACCAATTATGACTGGCGCTTTGCAAAAACTAAAAATTGCCAAAGAAGACGTTATTATGGTTGGTGACAACTATAATACCGATATTTTAGCTGGTATCAATGCCGGCATTGATACACTATTAGTTTATTCAGGTTTATCAACTCACGATCAAATTGACCAAGTAGCAATCAAACCAACCCACGAAATCGAAAGTTTAGATGATTGGCTTGTCTAATTGAAGATAGTAAAAAACGCATCATATTTTGATGCGTTTTTTTTAAGCTAATTCACGTTTAGTTACTTTTTGAGTTATTTTTTTTGCTTTATTTGGGCGGTAGAATAGCAAGTAAAGAATTGCCGAAACAATCGGAATAACTGCTGATACCAAATACAACTCGCGGAATGAAAGCGAATTGTGCAACGCGCCTAACACGTATGGGCCAACGCCTAATCCCAAATCCAAACCAATGAAATAAGTCGAAAGAGCAATACCAATTCGGTGGCTAGTGACAAGTTTAAGTGTGACAGCCTGTCCATTTGACATAAATGTACCATATCCCAAGCCAATAAACGCACCAGATAGTAACAATACAAAACCATTATGCGCAAACGCTAAAATTACTAATCCAAATGCCAAGAACAAATAGCTAGGATACATCACGTAATTTTCACCAAAGCGATCAAAGATTCTACCAGTCATAGGACGCGTCAAGGTTACAATACCAGCATATACCACAAAGAAAAATGAACTAATAGCAACTAAATGCAATGTCTCTGCGTAAGAAGCCAAGAATGCCAAAACTGATGAATAAGAAAGGCCCATTAGAAATCCGATGCCGGCAATCAATAACACTTTAAATTCAATAAAACTAGAAACTTTCCATGACTTTAATTCAGCCAGATGTGCTGCGGACAAAGTAACATTATTAATTTTAACCGCGAACAAAGCAACCATTGATATGCCAATTAATATGGCTGACAGAATAACGATAAACTGAAAGCTTGTTGCATTCAATAACAACAAACCGATGAATGGTCCAATAGCCGCTGCCAAACTTGTACTCAAACCATAGTAATTGATTCCTTCGCCTTTACGCTTCTCTGGTATAAATTCAGTGACAATTGCGTTAAGAGCAGTTGAAGTCATACCGTATGCAAAACCATTAAGCAAACGAACACCATCGAGAACAGCAATCGTAGGAACAGCTAAATAGGCTATTGTCGTTATTAAGTAAAGGATTGCGCCCCATCGCGCAACTCGCTTGCGTCCAATCAATTCAAGCTCCTTACCCATGATTAAACGCGCAATCAACGTACCAATAATATAAATTCCTGATGCAAGACCAGCCTGCCCAAATGACGCATGTAGTTGATCATGCGCAACTACAGCAATGATTACCATCATGAGATAATACACCAAGTAAACAATAAAGTTGATGATCGTAATCGTTAAAAAGCCTTTGTTAAATAATTTTTCTTCCATTTTTCCAATCTCATTATACCTCAACTACTAACAACAAAAAATGTCGCTAGGTGGGCACAAAAATCGGACCGGATATTGTATCATACATGTCGCGCGAAACCTCATCATTTTAACACCGCGCGCGTTTGCATGAAAACAATGTAAGCGTTGAGCCGTTGATTTAAGATTACCACGATTTCACAAAGTATGCAAATTTTTTTTTATTTTCTTATTATATTGTCAAATAAGTTGACAATATAGTCTTTAATAATAAGAAATTTTAAAATTTGCTTGTGAAAATAATATTTTATAACAGATTTTCTGAAAATAAATGAAACAATTTTACTGAAAACACAAGGGGAAACAAAAAGAGGAAACAAACGTTATGTTACCATAACACTTGCTTCCCCCTGAATCATGGGCCATCCAGGACTCGAACCTGGGACCTCTGCGTTATCAA
>NZ_BMBS01000050.1 GCF_014634805.1 Leuconostoc falkenbergense | reverse complement strand
GAAAACACTCAACTGGCAATCACCACGAAAGGTTTTTCAGCAGTTTGCAGTGTTCGGTTAATTCTTGCAATCTACCACATTCAATAAAGCAAGTGTTTTTTTTTTTGTAATTTATTTGAGAAATTAAGATGTTAAAAAGCCTTAAAATAAATTTTAAAAACTTTGAGCTCAGCTACATTACAAAAATATTTCAAAAAATCACCGTCTGATTAGACACCAAGTACATGGTTTGCAATCCACCCATACCAATTCAAGTTGACATAACGGCTGCTATCATAAGTAACGCTATATCAACGTTTAAAAGCACTAAAAAATAGTTCATTTTCAAAACCTTTCACAAAGTCCTTAAAACGCCTATTTCATCACAGCACTTTTAAAATTTCACAAGCCAATCAATTTTAGACCAATCTTTTAAATGCACTAATATAGTTATCGAGTGTTGCTTGGGAACTCTCAATATTTTTTATCAACTCTACAATGTCCTGATCAAAATTAAAGACATCAACATCTCTTATTTCTTGAATAAGTTCCAACGCTTTGTCGTTTTCAATAGCGCCACTTTCAATATCAATGTTCTTAACGATATTTCTAATATTAGCCATTTCAGTTGCATCAATCGACCGTAACTTACCCAACATCAACGACATACTTCTTGAAGCATTTATTAAACTCAATTTTGTACGTTGAATTATGACAACATCTTCTGCCATTAGGCAACCTCCCTTTTGGCTATCTGTTCACGCATGTATTCATGTAGATTAAAATCTTTTGGTATCTCTGGTGCAAAGAATGAGCGTACTTCTTCATTACCTGATTGTATAAAGCCCCAACCCTTTAAATCATTTGAGAGTGGGTGGAACTCCTTTTGTGTGTCAGGGAACATCATACGCTTCACTTCTGGCGTAGGAACGCCCATATTGATACGTAAATTCAATTGATTTCTTATTGACGTTGGTAAACTATCTGTGCCGGGTCTCTGCATTCCGATTAAAATATAAAACCCTAGTTCACGACCAAGCATTGCAATTTGGCTCATCTTTGACATTGCTAAATCAAAATTTGTTCGTTCATCAGACCCATAAGGCAAACTATCGCCCATTTCAGTAAACGCCCCAAACTCATCAAAAATCAGAAAACTAGGTGCAAAATTAAAATCAAAATATGACCCAATCACGCCTTTAGACTTTTTGCGTTCCATAATTTCAGCCCGTTTCATCATCTTATCGTAGTAATCAGCAACACATTTTGTAATATCATTTATATCACTAAACACATGTCCTTCTAATTCTGGTAGATGCTTCAGACTAGCCAAATCAGAATTTTTAGGGTCGAGAATATCAACATATTTTGTCAACGTTAATAATTGACCAATAATTGAAAACATTGTATATGATTTACCAGTACCAACGTTTCCAGCAATCAAAGCATTGTAAAACTTATCAAACTTCCAATCAATACCTTTCGCCACTTGTAGTACCCCTTTTCTAGCTTTTAATTCCAACAACTTTCGTCTAAACTTAATTGGCTCAAATGCAAATGTACTTGTCATCTTATTCTTAGCAAATTCAGTGGTTTGTTTATCAGCCAACAAAGCTATCTCAACAGCCGTATCAAACTCGCCTTTAGAGAATTGTTGCATATACTTTTGTCCGTCAACTGGTTCTTCCAACAGAACTTGTCCTGTTTTAAATAAAAACTTAATTCTAATTTTTGGAAAATATTTAACAAACGTGCCATTTTCATCAGATGCCGTTTCAAAGTAACCTTTTGAAATAACCAACAAACTAATCAATTGTCTTAATTCAATAGCAGTAAAATAATGAGCCAACTTATTATCATGATTAACTGGGTAACGTTTATATAACCAATACAAACCCCAACCAAACAAACCAGTCAATAGAATACTTAAAACAATAGGCGACAAATACCACCAACTATATTGCCCTTGCATCAACGCTTGAAAAATATTCAAATACCAAAAACCAAAACAAATCGTTACTAAAAACAAGATAAAAAGCAAAGTCCTTTTAAATAAAGTCTTTGCTAAATATTGATCACTGTATTTAATTGTCTTAAACATCACACCACCTTATCAATTACCAGATAGAAAACGACGACACGTCAAGCCACTACCAGCCAATAAACGCCACTCAACTTCAATGTTTGAAACATCTGTCTTACCTGACTTCAAACATCTTTCAGCTTGTTTGTAAAAACCAAATAATTCATTATCATAAACTCTAAAACAAGATACACTCGACAAAAAACGATTATTCACTAAAAAATCATGAAATTCATCAGAACAACGCTTAGCATCTTTTACATCAGCAATAGTAATAACACCGCTCTCTCTATACTTCGGAAAATAAGATTGTTTAAATTCATCAACTGTTAAGCCAAACATTATCGTTCACTCTCCAATCTTTGCATCTCATCATTGATGACGTTACTATACATTTGATGTGCAAACTCATTCCTAAAGCGCTCAAATTTTTCAGAACTACCCTTAATCTCGTTCAAAGTTAGACTATGCTGGTCGGGATAAGGACTATCACTCGCATAATCTTGCCAAGTAATTTTACCATTAACATTGATAATCGCTTGTGCCAATAACAACACATTTTTTCGTATCATTCGATATTTTTTAAAAGCACTAGACATCAATTGACCCCCTACTATTCAAGTAATCTCTTAATTCAGCATAAGTATCGTTATATTCCAAATAAACACTAAACACACCCATACTGTCATAATAATAACCTGACTTCACAACCTGTCTCACTCTGCCAACAAAGTCTTCCAATGAAGCATCATGACCAATCAAAAGGTCTCGCAATTCTGGCTCAACACCAGATGCCACTAATTCTAAATACTTATTATGAAAATACTGATAAGCCTTTTCAGCTCTTTTTAGGACTTCTGGTGTCACATCTTGTCCTTCTTCATAACCTAGCGACATAGGCTGTAAATCTGCCATTGTAAAATCAACTTTGTTCATATTCCTTACCCCTATTTTCAACATCAATTCGTACAACATTTCGCTTTTTATCTAAAATAACTGTAATAGTAAAATCACTTGCTTCAATCTTCAACATAAGCAGTTTTTTATCAAAAGTAGTCACTGTATTACCAGTAATCACACCAGTTTTGTCTTGAATATCTTTTGATAAATCACTAGCCTGTGGCATCGTAAACGCTAGGTCTTTAGTCTTATAGATTTCCTTGCCTAAATCATCTAAAGCTTCAAAATCTCGATTGTGCCTAACATAGAAAAAAACAAAACCAAAACCAACTACCAAAAATAAAATTACATTTCCCATACTGTCCTACTTTCTAGGCATACTTTTCTTCTAACTTGGCACTTTCATTTGAGTTAACCGTCTTTAAGGCTGCCGTCCATTCATCAAAGAGTGAATGAATAACTACTTTACCAACTCGCCCATAAATATCTCTAAACAAACATTGTCCCTTTTTCAGGTTAGCTAACATTTCAATATTTGCTTTGGTTACTGGCAAATTAAACTGTTTCAAAATATTTTCACGATCATCAGAACTATCAAAGGCAAATAATTGCCCATACTGTCCGATACTTTCTTCATCATCACTATCTTTGACACGTTGTGTGGCGTAAAAAACAGCATTGTTTTCAGAACGCCCTAATCGCTTGATACTATCAAACACATTCTTACCAGCCTGTGAAGTCGTAAATATCCATGCTTCATCAATCATTTCCAAACTAAACTCATCTGGGTTTGCTCGACCAAACTTTTCTAAATATTTACCCAGCGCTAACATCAAAGCCATTGAATACTTTTGCGTTTCAGTATAAGTACGGCTATCTTGCTTAGCATTGGGTAGTTGCAAACCAGTAACTTCTAAAATTGTCCGTTGATCATTAAATTGCAAACTATCTGTTGAACCGTCACTAAAGGCTAAGCGCAACATCGTTTTTGGCACGATGCTTTGGTAGAAATCTGATAAATCTTTTTCTGCCTGCGAACCTTTAGCTAATTCATCAAAGACTGTTAAAGTCCCGACCTTTTCGCCTTGAATACGCATCGCACATACTTTACTAATCGAACGATTAAGCGCTGTCTCTAATTGAATATCTTGTGAAATTGGTCTGATTTGGACTAACATTTCTTTAACCAGAGTCAACACATCAGGTATATCATCTTCGGTACTCTGCTCATTCAAAGTTAGAATTGGGTCAAGTACCCCTAAATTATTTCTATCATTGGCATTTAAAGTGACAAAATGAAACGAGCTAATCAACTTACGGAAGTAAGGGTTTTTCTCAGTTTCCAATGCACGCATAAACCAACGGTGTATTTCTTGCTTAGGATCAATGTATAAAATCTTGACGTTAAACATTGCCATGTGGAGCAACAATAGTTTAAATAAAAAAGATTTTCCTTGTCCTGTATCGCCTGATAATGCAAGGTGGGGACTATCTGTTTTTGCACCCCTGATGCCCTTGTTGGTAATCACTAAATTGAGCAATAACAGTAATCTGGAAGATGCCACGGCTTGTTGAATAGTCTCAAACTTATCTAGGCTCAAAACACGTCCCACATAGAAACCAGTATGTGAACCTAAGGCTTGACTTGTTCCAAACATTAACTCGGCTAAAGCTGGCACAGTTGTGTATTGTCGCCATTGTTTGAAAACCCCTAAATTAACCGCTGGCAATGTTTGATATAATAATTGTTCTTGATTGAAACTTGGTTGATACAACTCAATATCTCGCTCAAAAGTCTTTAAACGTGTTTTAAGTTTATTGACTTTTTTCTTTAATTCTTTGACGTTCTCATCTCGAACCACTAAAATAACAGACCATTGCAAAAAGCCATTTTTATCATCAAGAACATTGACCAAATTCTTCGCCAATTTGTAATTCAATTCACTACGTTTGGAACTGTCTTCATCAGTATTAAAGGCATCTCGTAATTCATCACGATACTTTCCTTTTGATGATTTGGTTTGTTGTTTTAAACCACGCCAGCCGTCTCTTTGGGGAAAATTGATTTTGATATGCACTTCAACTGGAAATTTATATGATTGTATTTCTGGTAACACAGATAAAAATTGCATTTTGTCTGGCATATTCAAAATGAGATGCGTGAAGTAATCTTCGTTTTCATCTGTAATTCGTTTAATAAAGCCTGTTTGGGATAAATCAAACACTGTATCACGCATTGCCATAAGTGATTTTTCTTTTTCGTGATGATAAGGCAAACCAAGCATGGCGACTAATCTGTCTTCGTCCATTTTCTCGGCATCAATTGATTTCAAGATGCTCAACACATCTTCATTCATGGTATTAAAACGTTCAAAAAAACTATCATCAAACTTGACCTGATACCTAAATGTCTCTGCAATGCGCTTCATCACTAAATCAGTCACAAAACTAACTTTGTCTTTCAAGTCATCGCCAACGTTGATATTTTTAAGCTTAACCCCGATATAAAATTCATCAATAATGGCTGGGTTGAACTCACTCTCTAAGAGATTGACTTCTTCTTGACCGATATAATACTCGGCAACTTCCCTTAAATCATCAGCCCAATCATCACTCGTGCCTTGAATACGCCCAGCTAAGTCCATATCTTTAGGAATGAGTTTTAAATCAACATCATCATATTTTTGTAAACGCTCAAACACATCAATAAAACTATTTTTGTATTTGCGTTTATCTTCAACATTAGCGACATTGATTTGAAAAGGCTTAATCTTGTAATAAGCCCACACATCACCAATCGTAGTCAACAATAAGTTATCTCGATACTGCACAACAGGGTTTTCATATTTAACCGTTGCTTTTTTTGCCATGATTGATTAGCCTACCTTTCTGAAAAATTGTTAATCACTTGTACATCAGTTGAAACCACCCGCATATCTGGCTTATTTGGTTTCATAAACGTTGGTGTTTCTTGAACAGCAAACTCACTAATGTAATGCTTGTTATTAGGGTTTTGCACATTGATTGTTTGAATTTGCTTGTCAGCGTTTTTAAAATTCAAAACGTTATGCCAAAAGATTTTAGGATAGACTTTTCGACAATGTGAACACGTTGAACTGTAAAGCATAACTGCTTCATTATTCTTATTGATATGATCAACATCATTATTTTGAAAGTTCATTGATGCATAGGGTATAAAATAAAAACCAGCCACTAGTAACACAATGACTGGTAATACTTTATTGACAATAATTGTAATTGGTTTGGGTAACTGCTTTTTAGTCTCTTTCTTAGTATTATTACCCCCTTTAATATAATGCTTCATCATTCATACTCCTTACTGTATTTGATTGATTTTAATTGACGTTAATTTTTGACTTTTAATATCAAACCAGCCATGTATTAGGACGGTTTGATTGATTGCTTTTTGTGCTGTACCACTAGTTTTGACAACCACAGTTGCTAAACATTCGATTGTTTGATTATCTAAATCACTGGTATAACCTGTGGCTGTTTGATAGTCACTAGTTAAACCGAGATTATCAATTCGTGAACCACCTGTGGCATCTAGTCCACTATCAAATAATTGGCTTTTTTGGTCATCTGATAAACTTAAAATATCTGATACTTGATTAAATCGCTTGTCATAATCAGATTGACTACTAAAAGTATAATAAGCCTTTGCAAATTCTAATAACTTTCGTTTAGCTGTCGCATCATTGGCATTGTAAGTCGTTTGTAAGTTATCAATTTGTGTCGTGACATGCTTTTGTGTTTTAGCCACTTGCGACACTTCCTTTCTAACATCTGCTATCTGTGACCGTTTATGATTTGTGATTGACATTGCGATACCAAGACCAACCAAAAGCAAACCCATAATGCTAAGTAAAACCTTATTTTTCATTATCGTATGCCCCTTTCAAAGTTAGTCGTGACATATCAGTCACTTGTTTTTCATCCGTATCATAAGTGATTGTGTAAGCCACACTTTGTACATCACTCTTAGCAATAACTAGATATTCTACATCAGACCCCCAAGCATTTTTAAGCCCGACAAGTGGCACATCATAATGCGCCTTGTCACTAAACGTCACACTAGGCGCAAAGGTTTGTGTTAATTCGTTAATTACTTTTTGTGAAGCCAACCCTTTCAAAGCATCAGGATAAGTTGAAGTAGGCTGATTACTAAATGTCTTAACAAAATTAGTCACTTGATTAGTGCTATCACTAACCGTTTCTTGTTGCGATTTTGGACTTGATACAATCGTTTGTGATTTGACTTGATTAGCTTTTGCCTGTTTTAAATCAGCCTTAGCTTGTACTAATTGTTTATCCAAGTTAGGTATTTGATTAAATTGGACTAATATAATTCCAGCCAACACGAGACTAGCAAAGATGATTAAACGGCTATTTTTCATAATTAACACCTTTCTATTTTTATTGCTTACCTTGAATAAAAATTACGCCTTGACCTGCCGTTAATTCACGGAAACTAACTGTACCTGTTCCAGATGCCACAACATTACATTCACTAACTAAGAAATGTGTTTTGTCATCACTGATCGCTTCAACAACAGCTACGTGTCCATAAGTCGGGTCGGCACCATCTGCCCCTTGTGAGAAACTAACCGCCCAACCAACATGTGGCTGACTATCAGTTTTATACCCTTTAGCTTTAGCGTTCTTACCCCAATCAGCACCATTACCTAAGTAATTTTCTACTGGTGTGCCTAATGCTTGCATACGATTATAGGTATACCAAGTACATTGTCCGAATGGATAAGTGTTTGATGATGACGTGGCTGTGAAATTCGTGTCCTTAATTTTGCTTTTATAGGCACTAGGAATTTCTTTAACTGGCGAACCACTAGTCCCCATACCTTGCGCAACATTAGTAGCGCAACCATTTGAATTATTGGTTGTATTATCAGTATTTTGAGTTGTTTCTGTACCAATTGTGGCAATATCAACGGCTGTATCTGATGACCCATTGGAAAACTTAGCATACCAAGAACGAGCATAGCTTTGTCTAGTAGCTGTTGTCCCAGCACCACCACGTTCCCAACTAGCTCTTAAAAATTCTGTGGCATCATCAATGTTAGTCATTTTCAGACCTTGTTTTAATAAGTCAGAGTTTGTGCCGTCATGATTAAGCGCAAAATCGAACTGCACACTTGCATCAGTCCACGGTTTATTTTTAGACTTAGCATAATTGATTAACTCAACACGTCTTGAATTGTCCCATTGATTAAGACCAAAAGCATAACCACTTACTTTAGGGTTCATGGCTTGACTTTCACTGTAAGGCGCATTTGATTGTATCACGCTAGAATTAAAGCCACTCTCGTGTTGTGTATTGGCTAAATAACCAGCAATACCAGCTTCGGTCACACCTGATATTTTCTTTAAGTTATCATGTAAAGATTTAGCCACTGCTTCTTTATCAGCATTTGTTGTAACAGTTACTGTGGTATCTGTACTTTGACAGTCATTATTATTATCCTGATAAAAAAGTGCCATTACGATCAGTAACAGCACTAAGAAAAAAGCTAAATAAGGCGCTAAGAAAAGCAAACTTTTATGTTTGAAATGAGACACTAATTGTTTTTGCATCACAACTCCTTATCTAATTCTTTTTCCTCATCTTGCGTAATTTGTTCTTGATGATGAACTGCTTCATCAAAATTGCGTTGTTGCAATTTATCATCATCTACTGTCATTGATTTTGGTGTAACTGATTTAGCACTAGGCTTCAAAACTTGTGAACGTGCTTCACGTCTCTTTTCAGCAAGTTTTTCACTACTTTCGTCATCTAATACTCGACCACGATTAAACGCCCTGTCAGGCTCATTAGAACCTTTTCCATGATTATCTTCTGTGGCTCTGTCACGAATAAGATAAGGTGTGCGTTTATAAGTTGGCAAATCATCATCATCGCCATAACCACGTCTATCCGTATAATCTTCATAAGCAGAGTTATCAGGAACAATATTTTCTTCATCAGCATCTCTTTGACGTTGACGTTCTGCTTCATCAGCCAAACGTTCTGCACGTTCTTGTCTGCGTTGTTCTTCTAATTCACGCATTTCTTGCTCATCAGGTGCATTGCCACGTCTATCACGGTTTTCATCATAATCTTCATCATCTTTACCTTTTGACTTGTCTTCTGATTTGTCTTTAGCATGACGACCACTAAAGCCTTTGACATTTTCTAAGCCGTGTTTAGTTGAGTTGACCATTTCACTACCAGCTAACATTGCACGTTGTCCTGCTTGTGTGAGTTGAATTTTATTCAAAGCCTGATTTGCCATTGATGAACCAGTTACCGTTTGGACTAGGAATGATTTATTTTTCCAAAGCAAAACCATTAGGACAATATAGACAATTGAATTGAGTAGCGCACTAGCACTATTTGTGACTGGTACAATCGTATCTGTAACCGTGCCAACCCATGAAACAAACATAATACCAAATATCAGTCCGATTTTTGCGAATAACAAACCTAACGCACTTAAACCAGTTTTTAAAGCACTGTTTGAAAATCTTGGTAGGAGAGAAAGTAAAACTGTAAATGGAGACAAATAGTAAAGCAAAATTGCCCCTAATTGCAGTAGCAAATTAAATACCCCAATCATCAACAATGGTATACCATAAGCTAGTGACATAATTGGCGCCATAAGACCGACAGATGCTTGATACCATTCTTCACCACCATCTTTAGAGAGATAATCATTTGATTTTGCTAAGGCATCAACAACATCACTATCAGCTTTACCACCGATGAGACGATACGAACCATCTTTTTCGCTCGCATCTAAATTGGTTGTTCCAAAGTTCGCTATTGTGTAAGGACGTATAACTACCTTTTCAAAATAAGCTCTTCTGATTGCACTCTCAAATCTATCGCCACTATCAGTAAATTGTCCGTTAATATTGGACGTTTCAGTGAACATAGCCGTTTGAGCAGTTGACGTAAATTCATTAACTTTCGTCAAGACTGTACCACCAGCACTTATCCAAGCACTACCAATAATCGCTACTAACAAAACTGATAAAATGGCTTTCAAACCAGCACCACTTTTGACACTCTGAATAAACACCCACACAAGACCTAAACCAAAAGCAGTATACAATAACTGCTTAAAGACTTCACCAGCCCATGTTTGTTTGGTAAATTGTTGCACATTTGAGAAAATGTCGTTGATCCCTTGAGTGATATTGGTTAAATCAAACATCTTTGATAAAGCTGTATCAAACAATGGATAGATGATATAGAGATTTAATGACATAAACAAGCTCGCTACGAGATGCGCTGAACTTAAACCTAAATCTGTCAACGACCCTGATTGATAGTAAACCGTGAAGTTTTTTGAAATATTTTTATTAACCCAATCAATGTCGTTATATTTTAGTTTGTCTTTAATTGTTTTTTCGGTGTGTGTCGGTTGGGTTGTCCCCTCATAGACTGACTTGCCGTTTGCCTTATCCTTTGCCAATGCTTCTTTATCCGACTCACGTTTTGCTTTTCTTAAAGCTGGTGTATCAACAGTCAAGGCATAAACAGGTTGAGGTGCAATCATGAAGCTACTGACTACCAGTGAACTAAACATTGACCCAATCACGAGCAATAATATAATTGATTTTTTCATCATTTCCCTTTCTTAGTGCAATAAAAAAACACTTACAAGTTTTGTAAATGTTTGCTTTATAGCTTATTTAGATAATTTTTCCCATGTATAAACTAGCCATGACGGTTGGTAATTTGTATCATAATTTACGCCACTATTGACAATTTGATTGTTTTTTAAATCATATACAACAGCGGTTGTGGCTTCATTAGTCGAATGCCCGTTTTTGAACAAATTCTCAACCAACAAATTCTTATCTTTGTTATAGTAGACTTCGATTTTTGCTATGTCGCCACCGTCTTCGGACGTATCCATCATATAAGATATATCCGCACCAGTACTATTTTTTAAAGCCTTATCTAAAGTAGCCTTATCAATCAAATTCTTGTTACTATAGGTGATTTTGTAATCTTTACCCTCGACATATTTTTTGGCACTTGATGATGCTTTTTCTGAACCACTTGATGTTTTAACAGTCGATGTTTCTGTTTTGTTTGTAACGTGCATATGTGTCATTGCATAAAGCATGTATGCTCCAAAAACAACAACTAAAAAACCGATAATAAGAATTGGTAATGTTAGTATTTTGGACTTAACAGGTTTTTCATCTTTTACTTCGTCTAGTAATTTTTGTTTTTTGATGTCTTTTGACATTGTAATTTCTCTCACATCTCGATTTGTTATATCCATTTTAACACACCACCTTTTTCATTGTCTTTTTGAATTTCTTACGCATCTGCTGGTACTGCCCCAACTTGCCCTATCGCTTGATTGACGATGCCTTAATAAAAGCATGTTTGACCATGCTCTTTAAATTTTTTACTTACAGTATCATGTACTGCTTTGAATTACTATTAACACGCTTTCCCTGATACAATTGATTTTTTCGAAACCAAAACAGCCAAACATAAGTCACTAAATATCTGATCGTTGTTTCAAATGGTAGATTATCTCTTTTAAGTTGACTGTCTAAATAGTAAACAGCTACTTCACTGACTATCATTAACCCAAAACCTAAACTAAGATACTGCATGTGAAACCAACCTAAGACATAACTAATGAAAGCCGTGATGATTAGCGTGATTGAGAACAAGTACAAAAATCTTGTATCAACCATAATTGGTAAACGCATGCCTTTACCAATTTTACTAAACTTCGCTGAATTGATATAAACTCGTCGATAATTAAACATCTTAACCACCAATACCCTTAACCCAATTTAGCAAAGCATTCAAAATACCACTAAACGCCTGTAAACTATCTTGCGGTCCATTGACGAAGAAATAAACTAATGCACCGATAAAAATTGACATCCACATATCTTTAGATTCATTTTTGCCATAATGCATTAACGCACGTCCACCAGCAATAACAACCGTACCAACTAACAATAAAGATTTAATTGAATTATAAAAGTCCAATCTGATACCTCCTTTCTAAGCCTGTAAAAACTTTGTGACAAAGTATGTAGAATTTTGTTTTTTTAATTCTAAATAAATTGTCTGCACTTGCGTAATATCTGAACCATGTACTTTAACTGTGATTTTAGTAGTGACAATTGGTTTATCTGCTGAACCAGTGACTTTAATATCACTCTCATCAAGGTTAACCAAATCTACTGCATTATCTAAGCCCACAGGGTTATTCATGAACAATGACATATCCTTAGTTGAACTAGAGACATATTTTTGTACGAATTGCTTGGTAAACTTTTGAACCTTTGCCGTGATCGCTT
>NZ_BMBS01000049.1 GCF_014634805.1 Leuconostoc falkenbergense | reverse complement strand
TACGGTGTTCAATTAGTGAAGAGAAAACAGTCATAAAAATAAAAAATAATGTAAGTCTTTAAACTTACTATACGAGGAGGATACAATATGTATCAGAATTATCATACAGACGAACAATTCAATTTTCAAATCAACCGCTTCATTGAACCTTTTTATGAAAATGAAACGGTTCAGGCTGACGTCTATGCTGCTGCAAAGCAAATTACCGATGTTAAAAGCTGGATTTCGGTTTGGATGGCATTAGGACAGAAAGCTGAAAATGCAAAACAGTATGCACTATCATCTGCTTACTACCAACTTGCAGATTTTTTTGTTGGTGAAGATGATCCAATCAAAGCGCAAACCTACTCATTGTTTAAGTCAAATTATTATCAATCCATTGACAAATCTCAAATTCAATTTGATCAAATACCTTATCAAAATGGTAAAATACCAGTTGCAATTGTCCGTCAGGTGGGTGCTACAAACACTTTGATTTTTCATGGCGGGTTTGATTCTTACTTAGAAGAATTAATTCGCTTGGTATTGGCTCATTGTGTTGGTGTGTTAAAAACATATAATTTCGTATTATTTGAAGGACCTGGTCAAGGAATGGCGCTGAAATATGGTTTACCAATGACTTACCAATGGGAGCTTCCTGTTAAGGCTGTTTTTGATTATTATAACATTGAGGAAGCTGACTTGATGGGGATGTCCTTAGGTGGTTATCTGTCAATGCGGGCCGCTGCGTTTGAACCTAGAATTAAAAAAGTGATTGCCTTTGATGTCTATTATAGTATGATGGATTCTTTGACAATGAAATTACCTGATAAGGCAGTGAATGCAGTCCATAAAATCAACAATCCAGTGATTGCAGCCCTAGTTAATCGTAAAATCATGGCGGCAACCCAAAACGATGTGGATATGGCATTTAAAATTCAAAAAGGCAATGAAGTGATGCATACAAAAAAGCCATCGGATTTAATCAAAGCTATTTCAAAGTTTACAATGGCTGGTATTGAGGACAAGATTACACAAGATGTCTTATTATTAGCTGGTGATCATGATATGTATGTGCCAACAGCAACAGTTGATGACGTAGCTAAGTCATTAATCAACGCCCAATCCGTCACCACCTATTTATTTGATCAGGCAAGTGGTGGGGAGAGGCACTGTCAAGTCGGCAATAAACAAATTGCGTTTGATAAAATCATTCATTTTCTAGCGTGATCTTAGTTGAATGAGTCAATAATAATTTAGTAAAATTCAATTTAAAAGGTAAGGTGATGCAGCAAAGTCACCTTACCTTTTTGGCAATATTGGTACGTAATCGTATTGTTGTGTATAGGCAGATTTAATCTGATATTGTCGTTAATTTATTTATTATTACTATTTTGCTTTACAAACTAGTGATTTGTGTTACACTACTAGTATGCAATACATAATAGAGGAGAAGGGGTGATCACTTGCCGCAAAATGATATTTCCAGTCAAATGCTTAAAGGTATTCTGCAAGGTTGTTTGTTGATTCTAATTAATCAGCGACCTTATTATGGTTATGCAATCAGTCAAGAACTTTCAAGATATGGATTTGCTGATGTGCCAAAGGGCACAATCTATCCATTATTGATGAGTATGGAAAAAAAAGGTCTGATTATAGGTAAAATGCAACCGTCAAAAGATGGGCCACAACGCAAATATTACCATATAACGGCCACTGGTAAACAAGCCCGGCAAATATTTCTAAATAAATGGGATACGTTGTCACTCAATGTCAATGATTTAATCAATGAAAGAAGGAATGATTCATGAACAACGATAATTTGATTAATGGAAACAATCAGTTACGAGCAAAATTAAATTCAGCAAACAAACAATACTATGAGGATTTGCTAACCTATATCCGTGGCAAATCAACGTTTAATAGAGAAAGAGATGTAGAGCAACTCCTGTTAGACATGCTGCACGACTTAATTGACGCTCAAAGTAATGGACAATCTGCCGAAAACTATTTTGGTAAAAATCCACAAGCCTTGGCTGATGAAATATTGCAAACATTACCCAAATCTTTTTTTGAAACTTTCAAACTAGCTTGCTATATCTTGTTTGGTTATGTTCTCTTCTTTACCATTCCCAGCATGGCAGTACCTTCAGCAAAATTGGACCTTGGTAATTTAATGATAACTGGCTTACTTGGTTTCATTTGGTCTCTAGGCGTTTTATGGTTGATAGGGCAAGAAACATATCAAAAAAGTAAATTCAAAAAATATACTAGTTACACTGCTTATGCTTTGATTTTTGTTGGCCTGATCATAGGAAGTGTTTTCCTGAAAACACCACTTTCTTTGAGTTTACCGGGTTGGTGGGGTATTGGTACAATCCTAATTTTATTTGTTATCACAACAATCATTTTCCTAGTTGAGCGTAAACGGATGCCTTTTTTAATTACTATTTATGGTTTGATTGTACTTGATACGCTACTGGGTATTGGTAGCCGAATTCCGGGTTTTGCTGATTTGTTAACACAACCGATTTCTAAATCGACCGCATTATGGGTTATATTAATTGGCATACCAATCGTCGCATTTGTATTTGGCTTTGGAACTTACCGTTATCTCATGAAAAATGATGCTACGAACTAACATTAAGTAGCAGCTGATGCTTCAAAAAATTACTTTTTTAAGCAATTTAACTTCTTTTTTATTTATAATTTGTTAGTAATTTAGTGACGATTTGTAATTAGCAGATAGCACATTAAAAGCAATCTTCTTTGTTTCTTAAACATTAAAGATTGCTTTTTTGATGCCAATTAAAGGACTTTCATGAGAATGTAGAAATGACAGTTGTCAACTATACCACAAAAAAGCAAACGTTAATCCAAGACATTGTTCAGCCTACTTAGCTATAACAACTAAGCGCATTGCCATCGAAATATAACACCGGCGCGAAGTTTTAATCATGAATCATAGCATTTGAGTTTGCAATTTGGATTTAGGATGTTTCATTCAAAATTTTATACGCCATACCTTCCGTCATGATGACGTCGGTAATTAATTTGCCTTTGATTGCACCAATAACTGGCTTATATTTTGATTTTCCTCTCACCAAGCAAATTCTTTTTGGGACCTTCAATATTTGGTCAATGCTAAGACCCAACACTTTATCGGCTTCAAGATTTAAAAAACGACCATTAATATCGTAAGGGCGACCATAAATCAAGCCAGCAATTTCTTGAGTATTAACAGTAGAAAAAATTGCATTCAAATTTTGCTTCCAAATTGGAATAGAATCAAGCGATAATATTGTGCCAACACCGGTAATCAACGCATCCATATTATCGGCGACCGCAATGGTATTTTGTAAAGAAGGCTCTGAGTACAAACCATTTCGAACACTGTCGTTTAAAATGTACAACGGTGCTGGTAAGGTTAAAAATTCACCAGAAACTTTTTTTGCGGCTCTTTCAACCATTCTCATTGAGCCGGCGGTTGAATTATACTTCATGTTTTCTCCCAAAAACTGTGTGAATTTAACACGCTCAAGCGGTCTGTTTTTTAAACTATCAATCATGGTGTAGATGGTTTCGCCCCATGTTAAACCAACAATTTTATTATTATCTTGTAGAACCTCATCAACGTAGGTAGCGGCAAAATTAGCAAGGTGCTCGGATGTTGTTATATTGTTAATGTCATCTTGAACCACATAAAAATTGATGTCTTTGAACTTGTCGCACAAAATATGCTCAATCTGCGGATTACGATTAGAATTTTCAGTGATTTCGATCTTAACAATTCCAACTTTAACCGCTTCATTGAGGTATTTATTAACTAAATAACGACTAATATTGTATTTTTTTGAAATATCACCGAACGGCAATTTGTTTAAATAATAATCCTCAGCAATTTGGGAAAGTATTGTTCTTTCGAGCATGACGAATGCCTCCATTTGTTATCTTTACAAATTGTACAAATAATTTATAAAAATATCAAATTATTTCAAAAAAAATAAATGATTTTAAAAATATTAATTTAAAAAAACTAAAATGATTTTAAATATTTAAAAATAAAAAATATAAACAAAATTTATTTCAAATATTTTAAAAAAACAGTTGACTTTTTAGAATGACAACCATAGAATGAGTTTGTTATCAGTTATGCGTTTTGTAATAACTGAAAAAGAAAAAGGAGTAATTTATGGTAAATATGGATGAAGTGCTTTCAATTCATCAAGCACATACGGGTGTACTCGATATTGAATCTTGTTTTGATATCACTACACCAACTGATTTAAGTGAAGCATACACACCAGGCGTTGCTGGACTAGCGAAACTCATTGCTAAAGATACGTCAAAAAAACGTGATTACACAATGAGTGGAAAACTAATTCCGGTTATTACAGATGGATCTGCTGTTCTTGGTTTAGGCAATATTGGACCAGCTGCTGGTTTGCCAATTGTGGAAGGTAAAGCATTAATCTACAAAAATTTTGCAAATGTTGATGCTTTACCCATGGCGTTGAATCAAATGAGTGTTGATCAATTCGTTGATACAGTTAAAGCTATTGCACCATCTTTTGCTGGTATTCATTTGGAAGACATTTCGGCACCTAAGGTGTTCGAAATTGAACGACGCTTAAGCAATGAACTTGACATACCGGTTTATCACGATGATCAGACAGGAACTGCAATTGTTGTATTAGCGGGTATTATTAATGCAGCAAAAGTTGTTGGTAAAAATGTTCATGATTTGAAAATTGTTGTTAACGGTATTGGTGCTGCAGGTGTAGCCACGACAAAAATTTTGATTGCGGCTGGTATCTCTAATATTACATTAGTAGACATTAACGGCGTTATTAATTTGGGCGACGCAAATTCAAACAGTTACCAGCAAGAGCTTGTACGTGAGGTTACTCAAGTAGATGGCAAAACATTAGACGATGTTATTGCAAATCAAGATGTATTTATTGGTTTGTCAGATGCCAATGTTTTGAGCGGAAAGCAAGTAGCTCGAATGAACGAGAATCCTATCATTTTTGCATTAGCAAATCCTGTACCAGAAATTTCACCTGATGATGCTAAACAAGCTGGTGCAGCAGTTATTGCTACTGGTTCGTCACAATGGCCAAATCAAGTCAACAATGTACTTGTATTCCCTGGTTTGTTTAAAGGTTTGCTAGAAAGTGGCATTAAACACGTTGACATGGCACTTCAACTTAATGTTGCACATGCTTTGGCAAATATGATTAGTGAGCCAGATGCCACCCATATTGTACCAGCTGTCTTTGATGATGACGTTGTGAACTCGGTAGAAACAGCTGTAGTTGATTATGCTAAACAGCACGCTTAAAACGATATGATGTCAAATGAAATTACAACAATAGATTTAAAGGATAAGTCAGTGCGACGTGATTGGCAAAATTTTTTAATGGCTTGTGGCATCAAAAATTTTGATGATAGTGAGTTAAATCCTTTAGATATCACAATCGCGGTGTATGAAAACGAGGAAATTATTGGGACTGGTTCAATTGCTGGAGATGTGATTAAGTACGTTGCAGTGCAAGAAACAACAATGTCGGGTCACAGTACACTCTTTAATCAACTCATGACAAAACTAGAAAACTTTATGGCCGTTGAGGGACGTTTTCATCAATTTGTTTTCACCAAACCAATTTACCAAAAAAGTTTTGAATACATTGGCTTCAAAACGTTGGCTGAGTGTAAACAAGGAATTTTGCTGGAAAAAGGATTACCAGATATTAAGGAATACTTGTCAACAATTCCGCGTCCCAAAACACCTATTGATAAAGTAGCCAGTGTTGTTATAAATGCCAATCCATTTACAAACGGTCATCGTTTCCTAATTGAAGAGGCATCCCGAGATAATGAACTTGTCTATGTGTTTGTATTAAATCAAGAAGCTTCGTTATTTCATACCGATGAGCGTATTGCGCTCGTCAAGGCAGGTGTTCAAGACCTATCCAATGTCATTGTGGTTAATGGTGGTGCCTATATCATTAGTTATCTGACGTTTCCTGCGTATTTTCTAAAACATAACGATTCTGCCATTGATTATCAAACATCAATAGATGTCAGATTGTTTAAATATAAAATTGCTTCAGTTTTAGGTATAACTAGTCGATATGTTGGCAGTGAACCGTTATCACACACCACTAACTTGTACAATCAAAAGTTAATTTCTGAATTAAATCCGCAAATTGAAGTTCATGTCATTCAGAGAAAACTAGCGGCGGGTGATCTGGGTGTTATATCGGCACGCACCGTCCGTGAAGCAATTGATAAAGGAGATGAAACAGTATGGCAAAAAATGGTGCCTGAAACGACACAGCATTTTATTTCAAATAACTTACTAGAATTGCAACAACGTATTAGAAAGGGACAAAAGATTAATGGAAATTAAAAAAACAGCCATTGCGGGAACATTAGAATCTTCCGATGTTCAAATCATGTTAAGCAAAGGGACAGTTGGAGTGGAATTTGATTTGGTTTCTGATGTGGCAAAACAATTTGCCGATGATATTAAATTAACAATTAAAGAAACATTGGGATTGTATGGCATAGAAAATGCTGTGGTGAAAGTTGTTGATAAAGGGGCATTGGACATGGTTATCAAGGCACGTACCCTTACGGCGATTCAAAGAGCTTTAGATGCTGTTGATCAACCAAATTGGGAGGTTTTGTAATGAATAACGATCGATTACGTCGCACAATGATGTTTGTTCCTGGTAATAACCCAGCTATGGTTAAGGATGCAGGAATTTTTGGAGCTGACTCTATCATGTTTGATTTGGAAGATGCAGTTTCTTTGGCTGAGAAAGATTCAGCACGTTATCTGGTTTATGAAGCGCTTCAAACAGTAGACTATGGTTCTTCAGAATTAGTCGTGCGTATCAATGGACTAGATACACCGTTTTATAAAAATGATATTAAAGCAATGGTGAAAGCTGGTATTGACGTTATTAGATTACCTAAAGTTGAAACGGCAGCGATGATGCATGAATTGGAAAGTCTAATCACCGACGCGGAAAAAGAGTTTGGTCGTCCAGTTGGCACAACACATATGATGGCAGCTATTGAATCGGCGCTTGGTGTCGTTAATGCGATTGAAATTGCTAATGCTAATGCTTCTGACCGTATGATTGGTATCGCTTTATCAGCCGAAGACTATACAACTGATATGAAAACACATCGTTATCCTGATGGCCAAGAACTCTTGTATGCACGGAATGTTATCTTACATGCTGCACGTGCCGCCGGTATCGCAGCATTTGACACTGTGTTTACCAATTTGAATGATGAAGAAGGATTTTATCGAGAAACTCAGTTAATTCATCAATTGGGATTTGACGGTAAATCATTGATTAACCCCCGCCAAATTGAGATGGTCAATAAAGTTTATGCGCCAACAGAAAAAGAAATTAACAATGCGCAAAATGTTATTGCTGCTATTGAAGAAGCCAAACAAAAGGGTTCTGGTGTGATATCAATGAACGGGCAGATGGTTGATAGACCAGTTGTCTTGCGTGCACAACGTGTGATGAAACTAGCTAACGCCAATCACTTAGTAGATTCGGAGGGAAATTACATTGAAAAATAAAGTAAATATCGACGTTCCTGATGCTATTTTGGAACAATTAGATGATAGTGTGTTTGAAAGCACAAATTATGGCAATCCTGAGATTCAAAGAGTTGGTCCTAAGGTGCGAGCAACTACTGGAGAAAGTAAAGTTCAAAGTTCAATTGATGATGTCTTGTCAAATACTTTAAAAGATGGCATGACAATTTCATTTCATCATCACTTTCGAGAAGGTGACTTTGTCTTTAACAAAGTCATGAGAAAAATTATTGACATGGACTATCAAAATCTTACGTTAGCGCCTTCTTCTTTAACAAATGTTATGAATGATATTGTGATTGAAGCAATTAAAAAGGGTGTTGTCACTAATATCACTTCTTCTGGTATGCGTGGCACACTTGGTGATGCGGTATCACATGGTATTCTCAAAAATCCAGTTATCTTCCGCTCTCACGGCGCACGTGCACGTGCAATTGAATCAGGTGAAATCAAAATTGATGTTGCATTTTTAGGTGTACCTAATTCAGACGAAATGGGTAATGCTAACGGCATGAATGGTGACGCTGCTTTTGGGTCACTAGGGTATGCACTGATTGATGCGCAGTATGCGGACAAACTAGTTTTGATTACAGACACGATTATGCCTTACCCCAACACACCTGCTTCAATTAAGCAGACTCAGGTTGACTATGTCGTTAAGGTAGATAAAGTAGGTGATCCCGACAAAATTGGATCAGGTGCGACAAGATTTACAAAAGATCCAAAGGAATTAAAGATAGCAAAAACGGTTAATGACGTTATTGTTAATTCTAAGTATTTCAAGAATGATTTCTCATTTCAAACAGGATCAGGTGGCGCGGCACTTGCTGTAACTAGATTCTTGAGAGAGGCAATGGTGGCCCAAAACATCAAGGCTTCATTTGCATTGGGCGGTATCACTAAGCCTACTGTTGATCTTTTAAATGAAGGCCTAGTTAATCGTGTAATGGACGTACAAGACTTTGATAAGGGTGCCGCAAGCTCTATGAAGCTAAGTCCTAATCAGCAAGAAATTGATGCTTCTTGGTATGCCGATCCTGCTAACAAAGGCGCAATGGTTGATAAATTAGATGTTGCTATTTTGTCGGCCTTAGAAGTTGATACTAACTTTAATGTCAATGTCATGTCAGGTTCTGATGGCGTTATCCGAGGTGCAATTGGTGGACATCAAGACGCTGCAACTGCCAAATTGACTATTATTTCTGCACCCTTAGTTCGAGGCAGAATTGCGACGATTGTCCCTAAAGTTAATACTGTTATCACCCCCGGAGATTCAATTGATGTTGTGGTCACAGAGGTTGGTATTGCGATTAATCCTAAAAGAACAGATTTGGTAGAACAGCTAAAGCAAGTGCCAGGATTGCCAATTTACAGTATTGAAGAGTTGCAACAAAAGGCTGAAAAAATTGTTGGCCAACCAGCACCCCTCAAATTTACAGATCGTGTAGTAGCTGTGGCAGAATATCGTGATGGTTCAGTCATTGATGTTATCAAAGAAGTAGCAGATTAAGTGATCGCGTATTTTATTGGCTAAAAGCGAATCATATTTGATTCGCGTACATAGCAAATAAAAGCAGAAGGAAAAACGAATGGACTATTTTGAAGGTGGAGAGCGCATTAACTTAATGCAAGTTCTTGATAATAGAGAATGGCGCGAGAAATACCAAAAACAGTTAATGGCAAGTTTCCCAACAGCTGTCATCACTAGTGTCAAGCTTAACTTGCCCGGACCTATCAAAACGTCACCAAAATTACAGTCAGTATTCCAAAACATAATTAATGACTTGAACCCAGTTTTCAAAGATCTTCAAATTATTAAAGAAGCATCATTTGTAGATCAAATCACTGGTCCTGAAATATTTTTTGTCACGAGCGGTTGTTTGAAACTAGTTAAGAAAATCATGATTACTTTTGAGGAAAGCCACCCACTGGGCCGTTTGCTGGATTTAGATGTCATGTGTCAAAATGCTGATAAACAATTATCTCGCGAAGAACTTGGATTTACTCCAAGAAAGTGTTTGTTGTGTGGAAAAGATGCCAAAACTTGCATAAAAGAAGGTAATCATTCTCTTGCAGAGGGATACAGTCAGATTAATAAGATGCTTCATAATTTTGAAAAATCAAAAATGATTGTGCCACAAATGACTCAAAGTCAAGTTGTTAATGCAGCACTTACTGGCATGCTTTATGAAGTATCGTTAGCCCCGAAACCGGGCCTTGTAGATCCAATCAGTAATGGCGCGCACAAAGATATGACGGTTTTTACATTCATAGATAGCTCATTGGCATTACAACCTTATTTAAATGAAGCATATCGTATTGGTAATCAATTTAAAGGGACAGATTTACCTAGGATGTTTTCATTATTAAGGAATGCTGGCATAAGGGCTGAAAAGGATATGTTTGCAGCGACGAATGGTGTCAATACCCATAAAGGTGCTGTATTCTCGTTAGGAATTATGGTAACGGCAGTTGCGTATGCAACACAGAAAAGTATTACTAACTTACTGACGATTCAAAAAGTAATTAGTGACATGACTCAAGATCTCGTAAAAAACGATTTAGTTAAAAACAACTTACGCAATAGCCAAAATCGACAAACAGCAGGAGAACGTCAATTCATTAAATATAAAATTCCGGGTGTTCGTGGTGAGGCTGAAAAAGGCTTTCCAATCGTGATGAATCTTGCGTTGCCATTTCTCTGTGAGCAACAGGGTAACTTTAATCAACGACTATTAAACACGTTGATGAAGATTGCGGGTAATATTGATGATACTAATCTAATCAAAAGGGCCGGTAATGCTACGATTTCAAAAGACATGCAGCACTGGTCAATGACGTTTTTCCAAATTGGTGGTAGTTACACACCAGAGGGGCTAAAGTTTCTCAATGATTTAGATCAAATGTTTATTAAACGAAACCTTAGCATGGGCGGTGCGGCAGATAACTTAATTTTAACCATATTCTTAGCAAGATTGGTGGGATCTTTATGAGTATGAGCTACATTGTGACAAACGATCACGTCAGACTCGCTTACAGTGATGTTGGAGATGGTCCAACCATGATATTTTTACCGGGCTACTCTGATATCAAAGAGACGTGGTATTTTCAATCTAAATACTTTTCCGAAAATGGGTACCGTATTATTTGTTTGGACTGGAGAAGCCATGGGTGTTCAGCGCATACAGCCAAAAATATGAAAATCATGCGTTTAGCTGCCGATTTACACGAACTGATTACAACCTTAAAGTTAGAAAATGTCATTTTGATTGGTCATTCAATGGGTGCTAGTGTGATTTGGGCGTATGTGACAATATTTGGACAAACGAATGTTAGCAAAATAATTACAGTCGACGAATCACCAAAACTAATTAATGATGTCGGTTGGCAAGCAGGCATAAAAAACCTTAATTGGGATAATTTTATTGAATTGGCACCGTTAATTTTGCAGCAACCATTGACTGAACAGCAGATGCCAGCAACATTGAAAAATATTCGTAATAGATTTAAAACAGATCATCCATTTGATGCTGATTTGGGATACGGACTACTATTAGATCATATGAAACAGGATTGGCGGACAACCGTTATTAACATAACAGTTCCTCAATTATTTGTTGTCGGTGACAAATCACCATTATGGGCAGGTGATTATAGTAATTATTGTGAAAAAAAGAACAATATCAATATTTTTAAAACTTTAATTAAAAATACAGGGCACTTTCCGCAAATCGAAGACGCAGGTCGCTTCAACAGTGAAATAGATTTTTTTCTTAAAAATACTTAAATGATTAAAAGTATTGTGTCTATTTTTTTGACAATTTTTAACATTTTATGTGAATAAAATAACAAACGAAAGAAGTTAATAATAACAAACGAAAGAAGTTAATAATAACAAATGAAAGAAGTTAATCATGATAAACGAAAAAGAAACAAACGGCAATAAGTCAAAGCTCAAAAGTGCTTTAGGTGCTGTGGACAAAATTAAAATTAGTGGGATTGGATTGGTTGCTTATATTGTAATGGCTATTCTTTTGATTGTAGCCATTAGTACGCATAAGTTACCCAATACAATGATTGGGGCCATTCTAGCTTTGGTTATTATGGGACATGTATTCTATTATATTGGGGCTCATTTACCAATTTTTAGATCTTATTTGGGTGGTGGTTCAGTCTTTACAATATTAGTGATGGCTGTGTTGGTTTATCTCAATATAGTTCCTAGTGATACTGTCAAAACAGCATCAGGATTTATCAACGGCATGGATTTTCTTGGCCTGTACATTGTGTCCCTTATAGGATCATCAATTTTTAAAATGAATCGTAAAATGCTACTCAGTGCAGCGGTACGATTTTTACCAGTAGCATTTTTGTCAATGGCAGTTACTTTCTTCGGAGTGGGCTTAGTTGGTATGTTGATTGGGGTTGGATTTAGTCACGCAGTATTGTATACAAGTTTGCCTATTATGGCCGGCGGAGTTGGCGCTGGTATTGTACCACTTTCAGGTATTTATGCTCACGCCTTTGGTAGCTCTGCCGCAGTTATTTTGTCAAAATTATTCCCCGCCGTTATTTTAGGTAATTTACTGGCTATTATTAGTGCCGGCCTTGTTTCTAAACTGTTCTTACACAGCAAGTCAAATGGGCACGGTGTGTTACTGAAGACTGAAAATGCTGATGCGCAAGTCGTAGCAGATCCCAAACCAGACTACACTCAAATAGGTGTTGGCTTGATCATATCCGTTTCTTTCTTTGTATTTGGCACACTCTTGAGTGCACTATTTCCATCAATCAATGCATACGCTTTCATCATTTTGTCAATTGTATTAACAAAAGCTTTGGGCTTGTTGCCTGAGTATTATGAACAGTCTGTGATTATGTCCGGACAGGTGATTACTAAGAACATGACACATGCCTTGTTGGCAGGAGTGGGAATGTCGTTAGTTAATATCAAACTTCTATTGAGTGCATTATCATGGCAGTTTGTGGTACTTTGCTTAACGAGTATTATTGTGATTTCATTGGCAAGTTATTTCCTCGGTAAATTGTTTGGCTTATATCCAGTCGAGTCGGTCATTACTGCTGGTTTAGCTAATAATAGTATGGGCGGTACTGGAAATGTGGCTGTTTTGGCTGCTTCTGATAGGTTGAATTTGATTGCTTTTGCTCAAATGGGAAACCGTATTGGTGGTGCGCTAGTTCTGGTTATAGCTGGCATACTTGTGTCGTTTATGCATTAAAAGTTTTGACAGCTGCAAAGGAAAAAAACACAGCGTTTCAATTAATCCAATAGGCTCAAAACAGATGGTTATTCTGCTTTGAGACCTATTGTTTTTTATATTTAATTAAGAAAATGAAGCCAATCATAACTTGCTATTTTGAACTATTCTCCTTTATCAATACGATTTGTGCTTAAATCGTTTAGTCTGCTTGAAGCGTGCGGTGTAAAAGTGAAACGACTTGTAAGCATAAAACACGCTATGGAGGGTAATTGCATTTCAATCATTAATGTGATAGATCAAAAAAAGTATTTTTGAGCATGGATATTGTTAACAATAAAAATAAAGGAGACCACTGTCGTGTAGTCATCATATGGTAGATTGTAAAATTAAACCGAACACTTGAATAAAAAAGCCGCAGCGCCTTTAATTGCTCTTATACTAAAAAACTTACTAACATTAAAGGTGAAGATTATTCTCGACGGAGATGATCTTCACCTTTTTTAGATTTATTCTAAAATTGGTAGTGAAACTTAGGTCGTTGGTCCTTTTGACACCAGATGTCGTAGAAAAAAATGGCCATTTCACTGGCTTTACCACACA
>NZ_BMBS01000048.1 GCF_014634805.1 Leuconostoc falkenbergense | reverse complement strand
TTCAATATCGACAACTCACCACTGAGTCTGTTAGTTAATTAATTTTATTTTGTCCAACTATTGGGGTTCACTTCAAAGGCAATAACTGTTGCGTCAGAATAGTGACCCATTAAAAGTGTCAAGCCAACAGCAATTAACAAGATATAAATAATCACATTGTTAAATTGTCGTAGAAAAATAAGCCATTTAGGTACTGATTTAACAGCAACCTCATTGTAACCATATTTTTGAATTCGCTGTGTAACGTCGTCACTGTCAAGACCATCAGGATAATTGGCCTGCAAATCATCAACAATTTCTGTCCATTCCTGATGATGAAATTTCGACGCGCGCGATAACGGAACGTCGTCCGATTCATTTGTTTTCGTGTTCATTTGACACACTCCTTTAAGAGAAAATATCTTTGCGTCTTGCTGTTTAAGGTTGGCCGCTAGGAGTTCAAATACCTAGTTAGTCAGTTTCCCACGCGTATGCGCCGCTACTCCCGCAAGGGTGTTAAATCAAAAATGAACAAAATGTTAATTATTACTAAATTTTATCATGTCAATTTTGTTATTGCAAATTTCATGCGAAACAGGCTTAAGTATTTAATTCAGCAATCAGCCCATATGCAAGCCACCATCAACAAAAAATAATATCTATTTTTCACCTCTCAAAGTTATCTTAGTAATTTGCTTTCAACAAAATTCTTGAGTTCAATCACTGATTGAGGTTACTTCATTGTTGCTGGCAACTAACACGATTTTTAGGCTGGATCCTTTTTCAAACGGAAATATTGCTATATTGCCAGTATTATTTGTCAATGCCTATTTCAACCATTGAAATAGTCGACAAGATCATCAATTGGAAAATTGATCGTATTTAGGCCGACACGATACTAATCTGAAATTAGTTTTGTGACCCTATCATAATACGCCTTCTGTAAAAATACGTTTGTAAATCACGATATCTTGTTCTATTATACTTTGTTTATTTTTTGGCCTCCTCTGGTGTCGTACAATAGATTAGATATTCTAAGAGTGGTATAACATCAACATTTTCCTTGATGAGTAACGTGATAAAGACGACGTCTAATTCTTCAGTTTTGTCAAAATAATTCTCAAAAATCTGCAACCGTATAGTTGACGATATTCGCTAATTGAGTGATTGTTGTCTTGGTTATGACCACATCATTTACCATACACAAAAGGTGTTGCCACAATCATTTGTCTTGCGGTGAACACCTTTTGTTTCTTACATTTCGATTAAAACTTTTGCTGATTGGTTACTATCTTTGGCAATTGCAAATGCTTCTCTGAAGTCACT
The DNA here is from genome assembly GCF_014634805.1 of Leuconostoc falkenbergense. Lineage (GTDB taxonomy): Bacteria > Bacillota > Bacilli > Lactobacillales > Lactobacillaceae > Leuconostoc > Leuconostoc falkenbergense. The sequence continues at coordinate 12,252 of NZ_BMBS01000048.1, read as the reverse complement.
TGCTGGGAATACTTGCGTCACAACGGTCTGAATTGCAGGGCTCTGAGACAAAATATCGAGCGCTAAATCAATCTCGTCATTAAATCGAAAACTACCTTTATAGGTTAATTCTTTCCCATTAATAGCGGAAATGTTCACCGAAATATTTTGATCAATCATCATACCAACTTGAATAATTGTTGCACCTAACGCCGCTGCTTTAAAGGCAGCGCTGATGGCGGGCGAAGCGCCCGAACATTCTAAAATTAAATCAAATTCATTATCTGGTAAATTATCTGTCGCGACATTAATCGTATGATTCACACCTACAGCTTCAGCACGTTTTAACGGCGCGTTTAAAACATCAGATATGGTGACATTACTAGCACCTAATGTAACTGCGCCCCCGGTGGCTAACAAACCAATCGGACCAGCACCTGAAACCAAGACGCGTTTATCTTTCACACCACCCGCCAACTTGATAGCATGCAACCCAACAGCCAATGCCTCTGCCAAAGCAGCTGATTTTAATGACACGTTATTTGGCACGATACGAATTTGATCGGGACGAATAGCCATTTTTTCAACCATCCCGCCTTGTGTATGTGGCAGATATTGCGCAGATCCTAAGTACCGCCCATTTGGCCAAATTTCAGGACGTTCTGCAAGCAGGTCTTGTTTGTCACCAAACGTCGCTGGATGCACCGTTATATTGGTACCCGCCGGAATAGTCTCGCCATTGACTATAACTGTTTCATCTAGCACACCACTGATTTCATGGCCTGGAATAAATGGTTCACGAATAACTGACTGTCCCACCGAACCATCAGCTAAATAGTGAAGATCCGATCCACAAATGCCAATATATTTGGGACTAAATATGACTTGCCCTGACTTTGTTTCAAGTGCTGGTATGTCTTTCAAATTAATCATGCCTTTGCCAGAAATAACGATTGCTTTCAGCACAAATCCTCCTTCTTATGTAAGCGCTTACGTAATTACAAATAGAATATATACCAAGCATTCGATATTGTCAATTAATTGAACTAGCATCCCTTTTTCGACACCAAAAAACCATGACACATGATATTGTCATGGTTTTAAACGACGCTTTCACCAACATACTATCAAGCTGATCAACCACTTTCCCAAAGAAGATTTGTAATATTAATCATTTAATAAAAATAGGTTATAGTTTTACTCAAAAATCGAGAATTTTAGTATATATGCTTTTATTTTTTCCTGATGCGTACTGTTAATATCACAGCTGTCAACAATATCCCCACCATATTTACGGTAAAATGCCAAGGCGTCATTTTCAGCTAATACCTCGACGTACATATTTTGGTGTCCAAGTTTGCGTATATTATTTTTTGCTACTAAAATGACCATTTTGAATTATTGCAACTCGGCATGATCACTTGTTGTTGCAGTAATACTGAGCGATTCTATACGTTGCATGTTTAATCTGTACTTATTACGACCAATTTTATCAATAAATCCTTCATCTACAAGTTGGTTATAGGTGTACAAAAGATGTCGATAACTGATGCCTAAATATTCCATCACAAGTTGATGGGGTTCACTATATTCAGAGTTATAAGCGTCATTCAGCATAAAAGTCGCTAATCTTTCCTTAAATGAATACGCTTTAGCAGTCAACATCAAATCAGTACGTTTGATAATTTTATTAGCCAAATAATGATTAAATTGTTGTAAAAAAGCAACATCATTAATCAAATATTTAGTTACTATTGCTTGCGGAATTGCTAAACAAACGCTGCTTCCTAAAGATACTACCTGTTTGTAGCTAGTAGTGACTCCGACTAACTCTAACTCACCAATCCAATCATTTCTATTCAAAAATTCTAGCAGTGTGCTCTCACCGTCATTGGATAAAAAAATGACCTTGGCTCGTCCTTGAAGTAATAATAGAAGCCTTTTTTGTGTTTGATTTTCTTCAGAACTAGTTATCATATCGCCATTCTTAAAATAATGAATTTCACTATTTTTGTACACGTCCGCTGGTAAACTTTTTAAATTGTACTGATCAATCATGGTTGATGTAATCATAATTCACCTCCATAATGTGCGATTTAGCATATTTGGATTATATCACATTGGTTATACTAAAAATAACGTCAATCACTTAGGAGAATAATCATGATTAAAAACATCATATTTGATTTAGATGACACCTTACTAGATTTTCAACGTGGTGAATATGAAAGTGTTCGTAGTATTTTAAAAAACGCCGGTGCCCCCGATATAGAAGAAGCCTTCAAAATATATGGTCAAATCAATGCCAATGTTTGGCAGCAAATTGAATCTGGTGAGGCAGCACAGCCACTACTAAATCGCAGATTTTCTGATACGCTAAATCAATTAAACATTAAGTCCGACGGTCAACAATTGGAACAAATTTATCGTGAACATCTTAACCATAATTTTCATGTTATTCCCGGCGCCACAAATTTATTAAAACAACTCAAATCAAATGGATCTAGACTAATTGTAGGCACAAACGGTGTCGCAAAAACACAACATGAGCGATTAGTTGGTTCAGGAATCAACAGTTATTTTGATGAAATTTTTATTTCTGAAGAAATTGGTTACAGAAAACCAGAGCCTCAATTTTTCGAAACAATCTTAAACAATAATCCTGACCGAAACATCAGCAATACTGTAATGATTGGTGATCGCCTTTCAGCCGATATTGTAGGGGCTAATGCCGTTGGTATGAAAAGTATCTGGTACAATCCCCATCAAAATCAAGCCACCAGCAAATCAGCTCCCACCTACATCGCAAACGACTATCAGGATATTTTAAATTTAATATTGTAATTGTAAGCCAAAATGCTTATCATCTATAAAAACAGCTAGTGGTGGAACCCCTTTGAACGTTTCACCACTAGCTGTTTTTAAATGTCAAATGAGATATTATTTGTATTATGCTCGACACTAGCCGGTGTAATTTGAACTAACGTAACATCAGATGAATTTGCCGTTTTTAAAAACGCTTCCCCAACTGGTAATGCCATTAATTCTAGTAGAGATTTTTTCATTGCTGGTGGTAACACGTCAACTTCCTCTGGACTGCCTAAACGATGACAAATGAAGCTACCAAATTGTCCGATTAGTTTTGCGGACAAATCTAACGGACTTTGCGTACTCAGCATCAAATCAACGCCAATTTTGCGTCCTTCACGTAAAATTGAAAAAATGCCATTGTCCGATGCGATTAACTTTGGCAAGTACCGATGTGCTTCATCAATAAAAACCACAACCGGAAATTGCTGCGGGAAGCGTTGCCGATTAATCATCACTTCACGTGTTAAAATATCTATTAAAGTTTGGCTTAAATGTATGTCGTTTGCGTATTCAGATAAATCAATAATTAGGCTTTGTTCTGAAGCTCGGTGCGTTACAAACAAATTAATTAAATAGCCAAAATCATAGTGAACAATATGGTTATCACTGCTGTCTTCCGGTAATTCAGTCACTTTTAATGATCGCAATGCCAATCGTAGTGTTTCTAAATCAGACCAAACACTCTGTATCGTGTCTTGATCGTATTGCTGGCCGAGTAACGTGAAATCGGCTTTATCATCATTTCTGGGGATGACAAATTCTTCAATTAACTGATCAGCAATCAAATTGAGATCGAAGTCTTTATTAGCAATGCGTAATCGTTTAAGGTTAAATTGATGAATATCTCTTGTTCTATCGATTTTCTTATAAACAGCTGTCGACTTTAACACATTACGCGAAATTTGCAGGCTTTCAATCGCAAGTGGTAATTTTGATAATAATTGGGGATGAGTGATGTCTAACATTTTGCCAATTTCATTGGCATTCAGATGATTAACATCCAAAAAACTATCCCGTCCAAGCACTACTCGTCGTGAATTCGGGATTGATTGATATTCTCCAGTTGGATCAAGAATAATTAAATTTTGGTGGAACGCCTTCATTCCCATCATAATCGATAGTGCCGTTGTAGACTTTCCACTACCCGTCACACCAGTAATCAAAAGGTGTTGCGCCAACAAATTGTCCAATTTAACCGGCTTATATTGTTGATTAACGCGATTAAAAAATAATGTTTCAAATTTTGTTTCCACTGGTTGCCCCCTTAGTTTAAAACAAGGTAATCGTACCATTATATGCAATAAAAAAAAACAGCAAACGATTAATTTCAGAGATAGTGTAAAATAGATAACAGTAATAATAAGTGGAGAATTAACCTATGGCTTCTGACATCACATTAAAACCAATTGAAACACAAGATTTACAATATTTTTGGCAAATCAGCTATGGTCCATCCGCTGACTTGAAATGGATGGGCTTAAATGGTCCGTACTTCCAAGATCCTGTCCTGAATTGGGAAGATTTTTATCAGCGCTTTTATCCGGCCAACATTAATAACCCGATGGTAAAACTCATTATTTATAACGGTGAAATTGTTGGATTAGTATCAGTGTACTGGGATGATGGCAAACTAAAACAGTGGTTAGAGGTTTGTATTGTGATTTACGATTCCAGTAAATGGGGATTGGGCATTGGCGCAGTTGCTTTAAAGCAGTGGCTCAACGAAATGTTTGCGCTTTTTGACTACTTACCCCATATTGGTTTTACGACATGGTCGGGTAACATCGGTATGCAAAAACTGGGTGATAAAGTGGGCATGACAAAAGAAGGTGTGATTAGAAAAGTAAGGTATTGGCATAATCAATATTATGATTCAGTTAAGTACGGTATTTTGAGAAACGAACTATAAAGAGTGGCCGTCGCCTTTTATTTTCAAGTTTACAAGCAACTTTTATTAGTTTATAATGACAGATACTATGTATTTCAAATAAGGTTTTAATTTAAGGAGATTTATTTGTGTTCAGCTTTAAATATGACGATGATGTTAGTCTATCATTGCCCTTACCAGATCAGGATTCAGAAGCATTGTACGCGCTGGTCGAAGACAGCCGTACTACCCTGGCCCAATGGTTACCGTGGGCTGATCAGCTCCGCTCTGCAGATGATGAAAAAGAGTTTCTGAAAACAACGCTAACTCACTTCGGCACGGGGGATTCTTTAAATTGTGTGATCCGTTATCGTAATCAGCCAGTTGGTATGGTCAGTTTTAATCGAATTGATAAAACACACCAACATTCCGAAATCGGCTATTGGCTAGGCAATCAATGGCACCACAAAAATATTATGCACCGTGCCGTCACAGCCTTACTAACAATTGGCTTCACAGAATATAACCTACGTAAAATTATTATTAATGTCGACGTTAATAATGATGCAAGTAATCACGTTGCTCAGAAATTAAATTGCCATTTAGATGGTACTAAACGTGAGGACATCTTATACAACAATGGTAAATTTGCAGATATGAACGAGTGGTCATTATTACGTTCGGAGTGGGAAAAACAGGACAAAAAAAGCAAAGAATGAAATTATTCTTTGCTTTTTTTCGTGCTTAAATCATATACTGCATATCAAAATCTACTACGCCAAGATATTGATTTGTCGTTGAGTTCCCCATGTCTTTAAAACCTTGTTTCAAATAAAATTCATGAGCTGAGGCGCGCGCTGACAAACTGACACGTTGATAGCCTTGCTTTTTGAAATCAACAAGTGCCCAGCGAAACAATCGTGATCCAAGTCCTTGATGTTGATATGACGTATCGACCGCAAAAGATACTAATCGTAGGGTTTCAGCGTCTTTTTGGTAAGTTGAAAATGTTGCCACCAACACATCAGCCACCGTAATGCCATAAAACTGATTATTTTGCTCAATCATCATTTCTTCAGGTGTAATTAATTTGCCGAGAGGACTCCTTAACACAGCGTTTCTCAAATTAATATTTTGTTTATAAAGTTGTTTGTTCGTTGTTAAAAATTTTTGAAAAACTGGCTCGTTGGTCACTAAAATAATTTCCTGTTCTATTGTTTTATTTCATCATTTTATCATATACAACGAAAAAAATAATCAACAATATTTACTTTGGCAAGAAAATACTCTTCGTTTGTTTAATGCGCATTAACGATTTTAAACTAACAATATTTGAACGGAGACGTCTCAATCATTTTGTCTCTTGTGCGCATAACCTCTAATCACATCGCGTAGTTGTCTAAAGTCCTTTTTAACATCATAATCATGCCGCTTTTGTGCTACAAGATAACGCATGAGTTCTTTAATACGGTCAATATCAGTTTCATCAGTATAATCAATCCAGTTTACATGCTCTAACCAGTCAATGTAAGCATGTTTACCTTTGCCATAGCTATTACCAAATAGTAAGCACGGCGTACCTGTTAATACAGAAAAAACCATCGCATGCCAACGGTCAGTGATAATCATTTCTTGATGTGAAAACAACACAAGTTCTGCGTCAAATAAAGCTTCACGCGTAACTGGTGTTATTTTTTGTGGTTCATCTAAAACAGTATCAACACGATCAATTGGCCGTTCTGTCCCAAGCATTTCTTTGATATTATCAATTGTACTTTGCTTAACCACTTTCTCAGAGTCATGACGCAGCACAAACAAGGCGCCGTGACGTTTGAATTTTAGATCAACAGCATTCATATATAGCACCATGTCAGGTGTAAATATCACTGGATTATCGAAAGTGGTTTGCATGCGATGAAAACTTAGTGCATCACGTGCAACGAGTACAAGATTTGGATTTTTCCGATATGCTGCCTGGCTTTTTTTCTTTTCAATTTCACCGTCTTCATTTTCCTCAAAATGGATTGACTGTGGAAATGAAATCGTCAAATTATTGACAAACGTGGAAAAGACTTTCCGTCTCGCTTCTTCATGATTATGATACAAATTACCCATGTTACCACCACCAGTAAAAGCGATAATATCCTTGGGTTGTAAATGTTCTTGGATGACTGGGATAGCGTAATCGTCATCCTCTTCCAGAATTTCAATGTATTGATATTCTGGAAATTCATTTTCAATATATTGGCGCTCTGCTAACGAAACAGCTTGATCGCCCATGTTGGTGTAACTTGGTACACCAAACATATAAAACTTTGGCCGACTATTGTCAGGAATTTCGTGGACAACTGTGGTCGTATCAACGTAAAAATTTGCCATTTGACTGATTACTCCTTTGATATATTATAATTTTGCAGTTTGATAAGCATCCGACATCTTGCGACTATTAACAAATAGAATAGATAATACAATACTGATACCATTTGTTAGTGCAAACACAAAGAAGACAACGGCTGTTCCTAACCACGCAATCAATTGTGGATAAATTAAACTAATGAAAAAATTAGTAATCCACGTTGTCGCTGTTGCCACAGACATGAATTGTGCTTTAACTTTTCCGGGAAACATTTCTGCTAATAACAACCAAGTTACAGGACTGACGATACCTTGATGATTAGCCAAAAACAGTGTCAATGCAATCAATACCAATGCATTTGTGACTGTTTGAGAAAACACAGTCGATTTCATGATGGCCCCTAACAACGCCAAAAAAACAACGTTACCAATTAAACCAATAATCAATATTCGGTGATGATTGGTTTTCTCAATCATTCGGGTCCCAAAAATACTTGCAATAACAGACACAACACCAATTAGGATATTTGCATACAGCGAACCGCCCTCGCCCATACCAACTTTTTCAAGTAAAATAGTGCCATAATACATGACCGTATTGACACCTGAAATTTGCTGAATTAATGCTATTACGATACCAGTGATTAACAGGTATAATAATTTTTTATTTTGCAATGCGCGCGACCAGCTGAATTCTTGGTCATCCGATTTTTCAATCGCTTCAGTCTCATTTTTAATCAGTGAATTTGTATTCTTGAATCCCAAGCGACGGAACAACTGTCTGGCACGATTAAACCGTCGCTTGAATAACAGCCATTGTGGGCTACCACTAATATGAAATGAATTAATCCATAAAATCACAGATGGCACAGCCGCTGACAGAACCATTACACGCCAGATTGGTCCCCAATCAGACCAAATATTGCCTAAAATAGCATTGACAACAAAGGCACATAGTTGCCCAAGCACAATGAAAATAGCATTTTTGTTAACATTTGCACTTCGTAAATTATCTGGAGAAATTTCTGCCAAATACATTGGTGATAAACTTGAAGCCGCACCGACCGCAATACCTAGCACAAATCTAAAGATTGACATGGACCAAAAATTCACAGCAGCTGCACACAACACAGTTGCCACCGTAAAAATAATCGCAATTAATCGCAGCGTTTTTTTACGACCAAATTTGTCAGCTACTTTACCACACCCTAGTGCACCAATACATGCACCAATCACTAGTGAACTTGAAACAATGCCTTGCAATGATGGCGTAAGGTTTAGTTGGTCTGATCGGCTCATAAAGGCTAAAGCGCCATTGATCACACCAGTATCATAACCAAATAAGAAGCCTCCTAAGGAAATAACATAAACGCAGTAATTCAAAAAATTAAGTTTAACTTTTTTATTCGTTTTGTTTTGCATACTTCTCCACTCTGTCCTTTATCTGTCTTCGCTTTTTCCTATCTAATCACTTATCAACAGCGAGATGTCAAAAAGTGTTTATAAAAAAGCCTCCTTTGTATGAAACAAATTAAAGACTTAGTTACTAAGTTATTCTAATTAAGCCTAATCCGCCTTTTTGTAATCAGCGTTTTTAGGATTATGGTCAAAGACATTTTCTTTGTCAGTTGACTCAGGATCGTCCTTCTTGTTTTGTGATTTAACATCAATTTTTTCTTCTTCAGACATACAAATATTCTCCATTCATCAAGCTTGAAATCAATAATTCTTGTAACAGGTGATTATTAATTAGCGGTGATCGCACTCACTGCCAATTATTCAGTCACCACAACAATTCGTGTTTCAAATAAAACTCATGTCTCCTTCCATTTGTAGTAGCGATTACATTAATAATACCACTTTGGTTAAATAAGCAATAAAATAAGGCTCAAAAATTGGTTTAACACAATTTTTGAGCCTCTTTGCATTTGTTGGTTTAATTTCAATCCGAATAGTGTTGTAATGACTGATTTTTTTCGTCGGGATTGATTCAGATTCTATTTCGTTTTGTATTGCTGTAACACCAAAATATCTTTTATCACATCACTAATGCTGATACTCTTCATGCGATCATAAGCTGTCGTTTCTATGTCTGAATAAATACCATTGAGTGTTTGTTGAATATTGCCGCCAACAATACAGTCTGGATTAGTTTTTGGATCAATATGCAATAAATTGTGATCGATACTAATCGCAATATAGACATCATAGAGGCTGATTTCTGTTGGTGATTTGGCCAACATCGGTGTTACCGCGCCCTGCCTTGTGGTAATAAACCCACTTTCTCGTAACTCACTCATTAAATTGCGGACAACACTAGCATTGGCACCAATGCTGGCCGCGATCATTTTACTAGATAAATCGCCATCCCGATAAATATCTAGGAACGCTAAGATATGTATTGCATCACTTAATTTATATGAAAATCGCATCAGCTGACCTCACTTTCTTCCTAATAAGTATCGCATAAAAAATGACATAACACAGGTTGTTATGTCATTTTTTATAGACAGCTTGCCAATTATCTGATAATCTCTTTCAACGCTTCAGATAAAGGCGTCACATCATGTCCCAGGAGTTGAGGCAAGTCATCACTAGGATGTGCTAATGAGCCATCATCAATGGGTGTTTGAAATGATGTTACCATAAGTGCTGTGTCATGATCTAAACCATTTTTTTCTAATTGTGATGTATAGTCACTTTCAGAAACTTGCTGAATGGTAGATGACGCATTGAAAGTGCTTTTAACTGTCTCGCCAAGTGTTGCAAAGTTAATCGAAGGACCAGACAATTCGTAAATTTCTCGTTCAGCACCATTAGCTAAGACGTTCGCTGCAGCTTCTGCATATTCACGTTCTAATGCCCACCGTACTTTTTTGTCTGCCCAATAATAAGCAGAAGCATCACTAGCAGCAGCTTGCAAAAAACTCGTTTCATTTTCTAAATACCAGTTATTTGGCAAAAATGCGTGCGATAATTTGGCCGACACAATGGCTTGTTCCGTCCCACGGTGGTCTTGCGCCAAGAAATTCTCAGATTCATCAGCATGAGGAAAACTAGTATAAACCACAAACGACACATGATTAGTTGCCAAAGCATTGACAACATTTTGATGTTGTACTAACCGTGGCACTTCGCCACCCGGCTGCGATGAAATAAATAACACACGATCAATACCCGACAGCGCTTTCGTCATAGCTGATTCGCTATCATAAGATGCCTCACGTACCTCGATATCTTTGAAGGCTTGCTTAGCCTTTTCTGCGTTTCGCGCGATTAGTACAATGTCTTTTTTATCAACAAGCGTTAGTAAGTGTGACACAGCTGCGCGGCCAAATCGACCAGTAGCAGCAGTAATTGCATATTTAACCATGATAAATTCCTTTCGTAATAAAAAAGTTTATAATTTATTATAACATAACTTGTTGCTTTTAAAACAACAAGTTATTAAAAAAAAGACCATAATGGTCTTTAATATGGTTTATTTAATACTCTGGTAACCACTTCAAATCTGCAACAGCTGTCTTAGCATCAGTCACGCCTTGTGCGATACCTTCATCAATGGCAACTTGCGCTACAGCAACAGCAACAATTTGTGAAAATTCATCCAGATGAGAAACAGGTGGCAAAACAGCCGTACTATCGTCTGTTAAAGTGTCAGCTAATGCGTGCGCAGCTGCTGAAATCATGCCCTGCGACAATACTTTTGCACGTGCTGCAATCGCGCCTAATCCCAAACCTGGATAAACTAAAGCGTTATTGCCTTGCCCAATTTGGTAAGTTACACCCTCAAAAGTCACGTCAGCGGCTGGAATACCAGTGGCAATTAATGCTTTACCTTTACTCCATTTGATCAAATCTTGTGCACTTGCTTCAGCGAGCTTGGTTGGGTTAGATAATGGGAAAATAATTGGTCGATCAACATAGCTAGTCATTTCACGAACAATTTCTTCGGTGAAAGTCCCTGGTTGGGTTGACGTGCCCACCAAAATGGTTGGCTTAATTGTTTTAATCACCGCAGTGAGATTGGTGAGTTCGTCAGCATTAGTAAATTCTGAGCGTGAACGAGCAAAAGGTTGTTGCGCAGGCGTCAAGGTATCATCATCATCAAACAACAATCCTTGCTTATCAACCATGTAGAAGTGCTTGCGGGCTTCGTCTTCACTCAATCCTTGTTTAACCATTTCAGTATAAACTTGGTTTGCAATCCCAGCGCCCGCTGATCCGGCCCCAAAAGTGACATAAGTTTGATCAGTTAGTTTTTTGCCTGTCAGCTTCATTGCCCCCAAAACACCTGACAAAACGATAATGCCTGTGCCTTGAACATCATCATTAAACGTTAGAATTTTATCTTGGTATTGCTTCAAGATACGCGCTGCATTGGAACGTCCAAAGTCTTCCCAGTGCAAATAAACATTTGGAAATGCGGCTTCAATTTCGTCAACAAATTTTGCAATGAAATCATCGTACTTTGCCCCACGAACACGTTCATGCTGATTGCCTAAGTATAGTGGATCGTAAAGCAATTTCTGATTATTTGTACCAGCATCAATCACAATTGGCAACACATTTTCCGGATTGATACCAGCTGCAGCGGTGTATACCATCAACTTGCCGACTGAAATATCAACGCCGTTAACACCCCAATCACCAATACCTAAAATACCTTCAGCGTCGGTGACAACAACTAATTTAATATCGCGACCATTTGCTGCACCAAGTAAAGTTTCTTTAATCGCTTCAGGATGGTTGACATCCAAAAATGCTGCCTCTTGTGGATCAACATAATTTTCTGAATAATTTTCGATTGATTCAGCAATTGTTGGATCGTAAACAATTGGCATAAATTCAACAATGTGCTGCGAAAAAACTTTGTAAAACAACACGCGATTCGTGTCAAAAATTTGCATTAAAAATTTGCGTTTTTCAATATCTGATGTCTTAGTTTGATATTGTGCGTATACCTGCGCAGCTTGTTGTGCAATTGTCTGAACAACCGGTGGCAATTGACCAACAATATGATATTGTTGACGTTCTGCCTGTGTAAAAGCTGTGCCTTTATTTTTAAAAGCATCATTTAAAATATTTGTCATGTCCTGATCCCCTCGTATAGTAAGTTTAAAGACTTACATTATTTTTTATTTTTATGACTGTTTTCTCTTCACTAATTGAACACCGTA
>NZ_BMBS01000047.1 GCF_014634805.1 Leuconostoc falkenbergense | reverse complement strand
TTTTAGACAATTACCATTAAAGGCGCTGCGGCTTTTTTATTCAAGTGTTCGGTTTAATTTTACAATCTACCATATACAAAATTACGTGCTGTATTTACAACTGGAAATGTTCAGGTACAGCAAGCAGCAACAGCGTTTTGGATTTTACTATTTGCGATTCCGAGTCTTGGACGAATTGAAGTTTTGCTTGTTATGGGTGTGTTGCTTGGCTTATATTGGGCTGTTGGATCTAACATGACAATCAAGCCAATTCAAAGACTTACTGATGGTGGCGGTTTCGCAATTGCCCATCAGCAAATGTTTGGGATTGCATTGGTAGCATGGTTAGCAGATAAGATGAGTTCTTCTGAAAAAAAGAAGAACAAGCCATCTTCTAAGCGCTTGGAAGATATTACTTTACCTGGTTTTTTGAAAATATTTAATGAGAATATGGTGGCCACCGCGATATTAATGTTTCTATTCTTTGGCATCATTATGTTCGTACTAGGAGAAAACTATTTCCATCAACTATTCATTACTAGTAAAGGGGCCTCTGGCTTAGCTCAAGGTGCGAGCTTCTTCTTCTACATTCTCACAACATCCCTTGGCTTCGCTGTTAACTTAGCAATTTTGCAACTGGGTGTTCGAACATTCGTTGGGGAACTAACTGAAAGTTTCACTGGTATTAGTGATACGATCCTACCAAATTCTGTACCTGGTATTGATGTTGCAGCGACATTTGCCTTTGGTGAACAAAATGCTGTGACAATTGGTTTCTTGTTTGGCGCATTAGGACAATTTTTAGCCATAGGGGCACTGATGATTTTCCACTCGCCAACTATTATTATTGCCGGATTTATTCCGTTGTTCTTCGATAATGCCGTGTTTGGTGTTATTGCCAACAACCGAGCTGGTGCTAAAGCAGCCATGATTTTGCCATTTTTCTCAGGCATTATACAAGTTGCTGGCGCAGCCCTAATCTCAACTTGGATTGGTATGTCAAAGTTCGGTGGTTACTTGGGTATGTTTGACTGGGATACTGTTTGGCCAGGATTCACAGTTATCTTGAAGTATCTAGGTTACTTCGGTGTTGTCGTGGTAGCTGCAATTCTACTTCTAATTCCACAACTGGAATATCGTAAGGATCCTAAAAATTATTTCTTGATGGTTGAAGATTATGATGCCTATAAAGAAAATAAGGGTCTTGAATAAAAAATTAATTTGCTTTAATAAAGGAGAATAATAATGAATATTTTAGTTTCTTGCGCTAATGGTTCGGGTACAAGCTTGATGATGATGAAAAGTGTTGAAAAATCAATGAAAAAGCTTGGCATTCCGGTATCAAAAATTAACCACACAAGTATTGCCGAAGGAAAGTCAACGGCAAGCCAGTATGATGCCGTTTTCACACCACTTAACTTTGTGGACATGTTTGAAGATGCCGCAAAAAAAGGCGTGACAGTGGTCGGTGTCAAAAATGTTATGAGTGACAAAGAAATCACCCAACGAATTGTTGACGAAACTGATTTTGAAGAGAAATACAAGAAGTGAGGATAAAAAAATGACGAAGCCTAATCTACAAATTGCTTTAGATCAAAATACATTAGCTGATGCTGCAAGAATTGCGCATTTAGCAGGGCCGATTGTTGACATTGTTGAAGTTGGCACGATTCTTGAATTGCAGGCGGGACAACAGGCCATTAGTGTTTTACGAGAGATGTTTCCTGATAAAATTATTGCATCTGATACCAAGTGTGCGGATGCTGGCTCAACAGTGGCGCAAAATTCAAAAGACGCCGGAGCTGATTTGATGATAGTTATTGATTCAGCAACAATTGCTACAATGAAATCTGCAAAGTCGGTTCTTGATGGGATACAGGTTGAATTGTACTCAGCATGGAATTGGGATTTGGCTGAAAAATGGCAACAAATCGGTATTGAACAAGTCATTTATCACCAGAGCAGAGACGCCTTATTGGCTGGTGAAGTATGGGGTGAAAAAGACCTTAACATTGTTAAAAAGTTCATTTCAATGGGGTTCAAAGTTTCTGTGACTGGGGGCCTTAATTTAGACACGATTAAATTGTTTAAAGATGTGCCAGTGTATACATTCATTGCTGGTAGAGCCATTACGGGTCAAGATGATCCAGCAGCTGCTGCACAAGCCTTCCAAGATGAAATTGGAAAGTACTGGGCATAACGATGGCGCGATTGGGCATTAATGAAAAATCCTTACCGTTCCAACTATCATGGCGGGAAAAATTGGCATTTGCTAAGCAGCAAGGTTTCTCTTTTATTGAATTATCAATCGACGAAAGTGATGAGCGTATTGCGCGCCTAGATTGGTCGGACAATGACATATTTAGCCTACTAAAAAATTCGTATGAATCGGGTGTTTCAATCGACACAATGATGCTATCAGCATTACGTAAATTTCCTCTAGGTTCACAAGATCCTATCCTTTATGATGCGGCATACAGTATGTGTCAAAAAGCAATTATCTTAGCTAAAAAATTGGGAATAAGAAATATTCAAATTGCTGGATATGATGAGTATTATCATGCCAAAACAGCACTCACCCGTGAGAATTTTATTGAGAATTTACAGCGAGTAGTTGATTTTGCAGCGGCGAATCAGGTTATGATTGCGATTGAAACGATGGACGATGACTTTATTAATTCAATTGGAAAGATCAGAAAAATCAAACAAAATATTTCGTCACCGTGGCTGCAGGCCTACCCTGATATCGGTAATATTTCAGCATGGCCGCAGGTAAATCCTGGGGAAGATTTGACTGATGGATTTGAAAATATCGTTGCTGTTCATGTCAAAGACACCTTGGCTGTGACAGAAAATACACCCGGTAAGTTTAAAAATGTGCCGTTTGGAACAGGTAATGTTGAATTTTTAGGATTATTTAAAACATTGAAGCGGCTTGGTTATCAAGGCACATTTACGATAGAGATGTGGTCAGAACGAGACAAAGATTGTGTTGACCAAGTCAAAAAAGCACACGATTTCATTCTTGAATTATTGACCCAAGCAGGTATTTTAATAGAGGTAGTATGATGTTAGAAGAACTAAAAAATGAAGTATATCAAGCAAATATGTCTTTGCCTAAATTGGGATTGGTAACATTTACTTGGGGTAAAGTGTCGGGAATTGATCGTGAAAAAGGACTATTTGTGATTAAGCCATCTGGTGTTGCCTATGAAGATTTGAAGCCTGATGATATGGTAGTGGTTGATTTAGATGGTAACGTTGTGGAAGGGGATCTAAACCCTTCTAGTGATACACCGACACATGCCTATCTGTATCGGCATTTCAAAAACATTGGTGGCATTACGCATACACACTCACCATGGGGCGTTTCCTTTGCTGCTGCTCAAATGGATATTCCTGCTGTTAGCACGACGCATGCAGACACTTTCTATGGTGATATTCCGTGCACGCCAGCTTTGAGCCAAGAAGAAATTCAATCAGCTTATGAGTTAAATACAGGAAAAGTCATTGTGTCAGAATTTGAGCAAAGGCAGATTGATCCTGATGCGACACCTGCTGTTCTAGTCAGCCAGCATGGACCATTTACATGGGGCGTCAATGCCTCAAAGTCTGTATATAATGCTAAAGTATTAGAAGTTTCAGCAGAAATCAGTTATCATGCGCTGCAATCGACGCGTTCGGATATTCATGTGCCCCAATACTTACTTGATAAGCATTATTATCGCAAGCACGGCGTAAATGCTTACTATGGGCAAAAAAAAGCAGTTTCTGTTAATCATAGTTAATTCATGTCGCAAAATACCCCAAAAGCATAATAGCTTTTGGGGTATTTTGTATGCAACCGTGTTTGTCAAAATCTTAAAAGTCAATATAAACTGACCAAAAATAAAACCTAATAAATGAGGGCGATTATGCTAAGGGAAACGATAAAAAACACCCAGTTTTCGATTGATAATACGGTGCAACTAACGGTTGCGACCTCCGCAAAAAAGTCTATACACGACTTTTGTGAGAAAATGTTTATTGACTAAATTGTTCATGTATAATCATTTTTATCAGCTGATGAATCAAGATCACGGAGAATAATATTAAGTATGGAAAACATTTTCAAATCGCAGTTAAGCGCCTTGCGGCAAAAAAAGCACTTGTCACAAGAATTGTTAGCACAAAAATTATTTGTCTCTAGACAATCAATATCTAAGTGGGAGAATGGAGAATCAGAACCTAACATTGATAAGTTGATTTCTATTTCAGAAATATTTTCGGTCAACTTAGATTTTTTACTTGCTGGTCATACACACGGCGATGCTTTAATATTGGAGCTGAAAAATTTAAACAAATCATTCAAAAATCCTGTTTTAAAGGATGTCAATTTATCTATTTATGGTAGAGATCGTATCGCTTTGTTGGGCAGCAATGGATCAGGTAAAACAACAATTGTTAATACGATTTTGGGCAATATCATTCCAGATAAAGGTAGTGTCGTTAAACATTTTAATGCGCAAGATGACCTCAGTGTTATGACGCAAGAAAACTGTTTGATTGGGTCTTTAAAGGTACGTGAACAAATTGCTTTATCTTTGAAAATATATGATGCCTACTCAAAGATCAACATAGACGCTATGCTCAAAAAATTTAGACTTACCGAGCAATCTGAAGTGATCGTGGATCAACTTTCCGGCGGACAAAAACGGCGTTTAGCATTACTTTTAACATTAATTAAACCATCAAAACTGTTGATATTGGATGAACCAACAGTGGGCATGGATTTAGAGTCAATTGATTTATTTTGGGATTATTTGGATCATGTGGGTGGCAGTGTTGTCACCCACATGATTTCAATCAAATTGATAACTACTTTACACGCGTCGTTTTACTAAAAGATGGTGTGATTAAGTCAGATGAATCAGTTGCCAATATTCACTCTAATAATCAGACGATTGAACACTGGTATCGTCTCATGAATCAATAATTAAAGGAGCTACTTAATGATTACTTGGATAGAAATCAAAGATACATTCAGAAATAAACGTTTTATTTTGTTTACAGTCGTTTTCCCATTGGCGTGGTATTTAATGATGTTAAGTGTTTTTAACGGCGCGGCACATCATTCGGTCAATCGTTATTTGTGGTTTACAATTGCTGCGATAATCGGTATTTCGGGTAATTCTGTTGTGACTTTTTCCAAAAAAATATGTGATACCTATCAGTTTTATAAATTACAATCTCAAACTTCGCATTATAGTATCAAACGTTGGATAACAGATCAGTTTATCGTGCAAGTTATTTTGAATGCCTGTATCGTTTTTGTTATCTTAGCTGCTGGCGTCTTATTTAAATCTTTGTTAATTAATTTGAGTTTAGTTATGTTAGTTATTTTGCTACTCATAATGGGGCTATATTTAAATGCAATTGGATTTTTAATCGGTATTTATATGGATCAAAAGACAATCGCTGCGCTCAGTATGCCGTTAAGTATGGGATTTGGCGTTTTGATGATTCGCTGGGATACCGTAACGGCCGCTAACGGTATCTTGATAAAAATAATTTCGATTATGCAGCAATTTTTCCTCGGCTACTATATTTTTGACTATATTAAAAAAATTGAACAAAGCCAATCAGTCAATCAATCCCTATTTAAATTTTTGTTGAGTGTTTTAGTGATTGCCATTCCGTTTATCGTTATTTATTTGAAAAAACAGCAATTGGTAGCACGAAACCATGTTAAAAACTAAGCCTCTCTGCTGAATAAAGGTAGCCTCGAAAGTGAAAAAACTTGCGAGGTGTTTTTTATTTTATAATTCTAAAGCGTTGTCTTCATCAAGTTCTCGTCATAAATTAAGACGATATATTTTCAACAGAGACAAGTAAAGACCGTACTTTGAAAATAACCGGTTAAACCATTATAATAGTGAGTGACTAATAATAAATCAGTATTGAAACCTTAGTTAGGTTGATTTGATACGCTGGGGAGAATATAAATGCAAGTAGCAATCATTGGTGCCGGTCCGCGCGGTTTAGCGGTAGCTGAGCGCCTTATTAATTTGGATGACAGTGACAATCAACTTGATGTACAAATCTTTGATCCTTACGCCATCGGTGGTCGTGTTTGGGACCCCGCAATCAAACAAAATAACTTATTTTTGATGAATACAGTCATTGACCAAGTGACACTGTTCAATGATGATTCAATTGAAAACGGTGGCAAGCCTTTTTCAGGACCAAGTCTCTTTCAATGGTTAACCACCGAAGCGAGTGATTTTATTGCACAACACCCAGAATTTGATAGTGCCTATGCGAATGAAATTTTGCAGCTGACACATACTGGTGATTTCGCAACGCGTGGTATCATGGGCATCTATGCGGCTTGGTTTTTTGAATGGTTAAAAAGACGTGTCAAAGGAAATCAAACGCTTAATTATACGAAACAAACTGTGGCCGATTTAGTTAAAATTGGGACGAAATTTCAAGTGACACTAGGTGATGGGACACAGATACTAGCAGATCAAGTCGTCATGGCATTGGGTCACTCTGATGATGAATTGACACCTGAGGAAGCTGATTTTAAGGCATTTGCCGATGAACATCACTTGCCTTATATTGGACCAACCCATCCATCAGAAGCTGATTTGTCAGGTTTGACAGAAAAGAATCGCGTGATTATACGCGGGTTGGGATTGAGCTTTTTTGATTATTTAGCGGCACTTTCGATTGGCAAAGGTGGGACTTTTGTCCGTGATGATTCCGGAGAGTTGATTTATCAACCATCTGGTCGTGAACCACATATCATTGCTGGTTCACGCGGTGGTTTCCCGCTACATGCGCGGGGTGTCAATGAAAAAGACGCTAGTGAGTTATACCAGCCAACTTTCTTTACGTTACCTGCTCTTGACGCGCTACGCGCTGCTGGCGACGGTAAAATGTCTTATGAGGCTTTTGAAAGTTTAGTGGTTAAGGAATTAACCTATAAACACTTGCTAAATCGCATTAATAGTGGGCAAAGTAATCTGACGTATGATCAATCTGAAGCACTTAAAGTGGCATTGTTAACGAGTGGTGACTTGAATGCCACAGCTGCTGAATTTGGTTTGAGTGATATACCATCATTAGATATTGATTTGGTACGTAATCCAGCTCGTGATTTACCACATGATGCGGATTATCGCACTTGGTTACTATCGCATTTGGCTGCGAATATTGCTGACGCACGTTTGGGCAATAAATCAGCACCATTTGCTGGTGCGTTTGACATTCTGCGTGACATGCGTGATCGTGTACGCTATGTTGTGGAACATGATTATTTCTCAGTTGATGATTATGAAAAGTTTTTGACCAAATTCCGTCCGTTGGACGTTTTGGTATCAGTTGGACCACCATTACTACGTGTCGAACAACTTCGTGCGTTGATAAAAGCCGGTATTGTCGATATTACCGCCTCACAAATCAAGGTGACAACCGAGGACGGTGAGTTTGTTGCACGAGATAGCCGACAACAAGAATACCACGGGAATGCCTTAGTGGAAGCAAGATTAGGTGCAACTAACATGGCAATCGCGGTCAACCCCATTTTAGTTAATTTGCGTGATAAAGGGACACTCGTTTCGCCAACCTTGGTCCGCCAAGATGGGACAAGTTGGACATTGGGTGCTGCTAATATTGATCGCCAAACATTAGAAGTCATTGATGCAAATGGGGATCACATTCCCAATTTGTACTTGTATGGCATTCCTGTTGAAGGTAAAAAATGGTTTGGTACTGTGATTCCTCGTCCGGGTGTTAACACGGTGATTTTGCGAGAAGGTGCTGTCATTGCACAACGCATTTTGGAGAACTTGTAATGGCAAAATTATTTACAAATGCGCGACTATACCAAGAAGATGAACAGGTTTTTAGACCAAACGCATGGTTCGTGGTGGCGAATGATCATATTGTTTCACGTGGAACAAATGATGTGCCAAGTGATTTTTCAAGCTTAGAAACAATTGATTTGCAGGATCACTATGTCATGCCAAGCCTGATTAATACGCATGTGCACATTGCTAATCGCGTATTTCCTGTTGGTGCTAATCAGTTGGTCAAAACTGATGAAGAACGGATTCAAAATGGTTTGGCAAATCTTCAAACGTTGCAACAAAATGGTGTAGCGTTTGCTCGAGCATTAGCAACGACAAATGATTTAGATATTGACATTGCCAAGCGGGCTGAGCAACAAAACTTGATTGGCTTACAAACTGCTGGGCGTGCAATTACAACAGTTGGTGGTCATGGCTCAAAGCAAGGGATCGTGGTTGCAACGCCTACCGAGATGCGGGCTGCCGTGCGTGGTCATTTTCTAGCAGGTGTTGATAACATCAAATTGTTTGCCAGTGGCGGCATTGCTTTTAGCCCTGATGAACAACCTGATGATGTGCAAATGTCATTTGAGTTAATACAAGCAGCTGCTCAAGCAGTTCATGAAAAATCTCATGCTCGTTTGGCAGTCCACGAAGAAGCGCTTGAAGGCGTTAAAATTGCCTTGCGCGCTGGCGCTGATGGCATTGAACATGCTTTTGATGCTGATGATGAAGCGATTAATTTGTTTCTTAAAACGGGTGCAACACTGACGCCAACGCTGATAGCACCCTATGTAATTGTCAAACGTGGGGATGGCATTTTACCAGAATGGATGGTCAAGACAGCTTATAAATGGGCGCCGCGACACATGCGCGCTTTAGGTCAATATGCAAAAGCCGGTGTTAAATTAACACTTGGGACAGATGCCGGATCACCGCTCAATGGCTTCAATGATACGGCGTTAGAGGCGCAATTGATGGTGATGGCGGGTGCAACACCGGCCCAAGTCATACAAGCGGCTACAATTAATGGTGCTGAATTATTACATATTGAATCCGAATATGGGCACCTAAAAGTAGGCGCTTTGGCCAATTTTATCGTCATGGATCAGTCTCCGCTTGAAAATATTACTGCGGTAAATTTGCCAACCGTTTATTATAAAGGTAAACTAGTGTCAGAGGCACCAGACCGTTCTGGTGAATTAGAATACCCATTGAATAAAGGAAGCTTGGACTATTGACAATTCAGCTTATTGCAACTGATTTAGATGGTACGTTTTTGACAGATGACAAGAAGTTTGACCAAACGTTATTTCGGCGTGTTTTGAGTCAATTGAAACGTCAAAATATTGCTTTTGCCATTGCAACTGGCGTTCATCAAGAGCGAATCAACGTTATTTTTAAAGACTTTTTGAATGAACCGATTAATTTTGTGACTAATAACGGTGCGCGTGTCATTAAAAGTGATGGTTCAGTGCTGTTTTCAAAGGCTTTGTCGGTGAAGACGTTAGCACGCATTCAAGATTTTTTAGCCCACTATGATGTTCAACCCGATCGTGGTTTGGTCTTTTCGACTGATGAGACGGCTTATTTGCCACAGTATGCCGACATTCAAAATAGTGAACGTTATTTCAAATTTTTTAAAAATATTGTTCGCTTTGAAAATGTCACAGACATTCCGGAGCCAATATATAAAGTAACAATGAGCTGGCAAAACTTTGATGAATCTCAATTTTATCGTGACGCGCGGCTTGCATTAGGCGCTGATGTCCACATTACGGAAACGGGGACTGGTGCGATTGATATTATAGCGGCTGGGGTTAATAAAGCCGCAGCTCTCAACATTTTAGCAGAAAGCCACGGCATTGATATGGCAGATGTTGTCGCTTTTGGTGACGGTGGCAATGATGTTGAAATGTTATGCGCGGTTGGGCAACCGTTCAAAATGCCAAACGCACGCATCACGGGTGATTATCAAACAGCAGTTGATGATAATAACAACAGCGGTGTGTTGAAAACAATTCAGAAGATAACGCATTTATCATAAAAAAGCATTGCAGTTGTGCAGTGCTTTTATAATACCTGTAAGGAGGCATTATTATGGCATTAGGATTTATTGGCACTGGCGTGATGGGAACGGGCATTATTAATAATTTGCTCAAAGCTGGATATCATGTCACGGTTTATAATCGCACCCAATCAAAGGCAGATGAAGTGATTAGTCATGGCGCCGTATGGGCGGATACACCAGCAGAAGTTGCCCAACAAGCCGATATTGTTTTTAGTATGGTTGGCTATCCGCAAGATGTTGAAGATGTTTGGACCCGAGATGATGGGATTTTTGCCGGTGCTAAACCGGGTACTATTTTAGTGGATATGACCACTTCGACGCCACATTTAGCTGAACAACTGGCACAGACTGGTGCGGATTTAGGCTTTAAAGTCTTAGATGCACCAGTATCTGGTGGTGATATTGGTGCGAAATCCGGCACCCTAACTATTATGGTTGGTGGTGAGGCTGATGTGTTTGAAGCCGTTAAACCTGTTTTTGAAAGCATTGGGCAACAAAATGTGCATGTGGGTACTGCCGGTAAAGGGCAACATATGAAGATGAGCAATAATATTGGTGTTGCCGCAACCGTCATAACAATGGCAGAATCTTTGGTGTACGCTAAAGCAGCTGGCTTAGATTTAGAAACGGCTTATAATGTTTGGCGTCAAGGGGCTGCTGGTTCTTGGTCAATTGATAATTACACGCCACGTGTATTAAAAGGCGATTTTGCTGCCGGATTTTATGCCAAACATTTGCTCAAAGACTTAAGAATTGCACTTGATGCCGCCAAAGAAATGGATATTGACCTCCCTAATACAGTCTTAGCAGAAAAATTGTTTGCAAAATTAAGTGTCGATCATGGGGATGAGGGCGTACAAGCAATTGTGAAATTGTGGGCGGCATTCTCGTCATAATTTGTTGCATTTTTAGTAAATAGTTGCTAATATGGTAGACAGTGTGTCAACACAAAATTTTCTATGTATACCGAGAGATACATAGTCGGAGGATATGATATGAAACGTTCTACCTTAGTCGGCGCAGTTGTCGCCGCTGTTGCAGTTATTGGCATTGGTGCCGCGGTTATCACCAACAATCAGGCTAGTAAAAAGGGCGCTTATAGTGTAGCGCTAGTGACTAGCACTGGCGGTGTTGATGATAAGTCTTTTAACCAATCCGCTTGGGCTGGTATTAAAAAATACGGCGAACAAAATGGGCTCAAACAAGGTGTTAATGGCTATTCTTACTTTGTGTCAAACGATAGCTCAGAAATTAAGTCTAACTTGCAACAAGCTGTTAAGGCCAACTACAAATTAGTTGTTGGTATTAGTTTTATGGGTGGCCCAGCAATGAAACAAGTTGCCAAAGCCAACCCTAAGACGCAATTTGCCATGGTTGAAGCAGAAGTACCATATAAAAACGCTGTTTCAATTATGTTCAAATCGGAACAATCATCTTATCTAGCAGGTGTTGCTGCCGCAACAGCCTCAAAAACAGGTAAAATTGGGTTTGTTGGTGGTGTCAAAGGTGAGGTGTTAAATCACTTTGAAGCCGGCTTTAAAGCCGGTGTATTGGCAACTAATCCTAAGGCAACATTTGTTTCACAGTACGCCAACACATTTACGGATGCGGCTAAAGGTAAGACAATTGCTGCTGCAATGTATGCGAGCGGTGTTGATGTGATATTCCAAGCTGCTGGTGCAACTGGTAACGGTGTTTTTGCTGAAGCTAAGGCTGAAAACCAAGCAACTACTGCAGACAAAAAAGTTTGGGTCGTTGGGGTTGATATGGACCAAAAAGCTGATGGTAACTACACTACCAAAGATGGCCAAAAGAGCAACTTTACGCTAGCGTCAGCTATCAAACGTGTTGATAATGCAGTCGTTTTGGTGGCTAATCAAGGTAAAAAAGGTAACTTCCCCGGTGGCAAAACAGTTACTTATGGCTTGAAAGAAAAAGGTGTCGATATTGCACGTGACAGCATGCCAGACAATGCTTGGCAAGCAGCACAAAAAGCAAAACAACAAATTTTAGCTGGCAAAATTTCAGTGCCAACTGATCCTACAAAAGTTAAACAATAATTAAGGCTAAGTCTAAAACTTTGATTTACTTGTGCTTGGCTTGAATTCATGGTATGATTATTAGCGAATTGCAAAGTTTTTGCAGGTAAAAATCGCGATTGGAGGTGAACACACATGAAGCGTACATACCAACCAAAGAAGCGTCATCGTGAACGCGTACACGGATTCCGTAAGCGTATGAGCACGAGCAACGGTCGTAAAGTTTTGGCTCGCCGTCGTGCAAAGGGCCGCAAGGTTCTATCTGCCTAACAAGGTCGCTGCTCTGCAGTGGCTTTTTTATTTACAAGTTGAAGCTGATACCTGTACTCAGGCAGCTTTGGCAAATCTAATTTTGAATGCGGGTCAACCGCGTACATAATAGGGAGCCGCGTCACGTTATGAGAAAAACATTCCGTATAAAAAAGCCAGAAGAATTTCAACAGGTTTTTAATAAGCATCATTCGGTAGCGAATAAGTATTTTATCGTCTATCAAATGGCTAAAACTGACCAAAAGCACTTTCGTGTTGGTTTATCTGTTAGCAAAAAAGTCGGTAAGGCCCATGACAGAGTGTGGGTAAAGCGGCGCATACGACAGAGTTTATTAGAATTAAAACCACAAATGCCTCAAGAGTTGGATTTATTAGTGATTGCGCGACCAGCCGCCGCACATCAAAGTCAAAAGTTCTTAAAAGAGCAGATGATTCATGTGTTAAAATTGGCTAAGATATTGAAAGAAGAGAATGCATGAAACGTTTTGAGAATATTTTAAAGAGTATTTTAAAGAGTATTGGCCCTATGCCATTAGTGATGTCAGTTGTGGCATTGGGTTTGATTATTGTTTCTGGCTTATCCTATGATGGACAAGTTGCGTCCCATAGTTTTTGGAGTGCCATTGTTGCCGTCTTCACCCGTGCCATCTTAGGCGCATCAAGTTGGTTTGGTAACAATTATGGTATGGGTATTATCCTGTTCACGATTTTCATTCGCTTCTTGATTTTGCCATTGATGGTCTATCAAGTCCGTTCCATGATGAAAATGCAAGTGGTCCAGCCAGCATTGAAGGCCCTGCAAGCCAAATATCCGGGGAAAGATACGGAAAGTCGTCAATTAATGATGGCGGAACAGCAAGCATTATATAAAAATGCTGGCGTTAATCCATTCGCCTCAATGCTACCATTGATTGTTCAAATGCCAATTTTGATTGCGTTGTACCAGTCAATCTGGAATTCACCGGTGTTGCGATCAGGTAAGTTTTTATGGTTAGAATTAGGTAGTAACGATCCGTACTACATTTTGCCAGTATTGGCTGCATTATTCACCTTTGCTTCATCATGGTTGTCAATGCAATCCAATCCAGACCAAAATGGGATAACTAAGGCAATGCCTTACCTATTCCCAGTGATTATCTTCTTCTCAGCCTTGGCAGTGCCTAGTGCATTGTCACTTTACTGGGTTGTGGGTAACGCTTTCCAAACTGTACAAACGTTCTTCTTGCAAAACCCATTCAAAATTCGTCGCGAACGAGAAGCAGCTGTGGCACTTGAAAAAGAAAAGCAACGTAAAATTAAAAAGGCACGTCGCGGTAAGCGTAAGTGATACTCAAAAAGGCAACCAAATGTGAAGTGAACCCCAATAGTTGGACAAAATAAAATTAATTAACTAACAGACTCAGTGGTGAGTTGTCGATATTGAA
>NZ_BMBS01000046.1 GCF_014634805.1 Leuconostoc falkenbergense | reverse complement strand
CATTTCAAAATCATTACAAATTACAGAATGTAACAGACACTTTAACAAACCGTTACTGATAGAGAAAATCCATTGACCGAAGAATGTATACTTAAAAGCATAGAGATTGGAACAGACGTTGAAACACGTTTGTAACAATCGAAGTGCTTTTTTTAAATCTTATTCCTTTTAAATATTAAGAAAGTATTAAGGTAAGAAAAATGCACAAAAAAACCAATTTCACAAACATTAAAGAAATGAAAGTAAAATTGGTTTTCGTACATTGACTGATGAATAAAATGAAATTGCACAAAGGCAATCAATTTATACGCAATCAATATAAACCTAGCAAGTTATATTATACCGTATATTGTTTGAATTTGTGTCATGGCTAAAATATCTTAATATTTTGGTTCGGAAGTAAAGAGAGAGTTTGTCTAAACATGAGCATCAGAATTTGTGCTTATTGGCTTTCGTTATGTAGCTCTAAAGAGTCTATGCTTTTCTTGATTGGCAATTAAGAATATAGCTATCATGCTGTTTAGAGAGATACCTTAATAAAGTATCCGCAGTGTTTATCCCTGTGAGCCACAGTTTAGCAGAACTGTTTTTATTGTCAGTAAAAACATCGTTGCATTGATTTAAAACATGTCTATAAGACATATAAAACTGAATAAAATTCAAAAATGTTGTTTTAGAAAATATATGTTATAATGAGTGTATGAAAAAGAGCCACAGCACAAACTATGGCTCCTAGCAAACCCGTTTTCGGCGGTGGCTAAGTTTTAGTTATTGGAAATAACCGTGACTCTCCAAAGTTCGACGGTTATTTTTTTCTGCTAATTTTTTCTATTAGTAGAACTACAAACGTTAGTAAACTGATGATAAAGATACCAAAAGCTAGTAACGTTTGCAGTGTGTCCGAAAGGGACATCAGGCATTTCCTTTCCTAGAATCTGGGTTTATAGTGATTACACCATAAGCACCACCTCCGTTCGGGATAGCCACCGTCTTAACTTGTTTGCTTCATCTAGTATAACATATGTAAAACCACTAAAAATCGGGTAACAATTGTGAACAAAACTTACTTCGCTTTTTTCTTTATAAGTTAGGCAATTTGCTCCTATGTCAATAAATGGCACATCTTTTTCTAAACACTCGTTCTAATTCTGTCGGAATTAAACCAACTGATGTAATTTGAGGTTCGGATTACCAAGTCCTCAAAATTGGAAAAAGTTGTTTGAAAGGCAAACTCTTTCTTCAACAATGAGTGAAAAGCTTCAATTGGCCCATTATCATAAGGATAACCTTGTTTTGAGTATGAGTGGCTAATCTGATGCCGTTCAAGTAAAGTTTCAACTTCGTTGCTGGTGTACTGTGAACCCATGTCAGAGTGAAAATAATGTGGCTTTTGATGACATTCAAGCGCCTGATTAATCGTTTCTACAACTAACGTCGCCTCCATCTGACGACCAATCTTGAAAGCAAGGACTTGATGAACCTTTGGTTCGTAAATAGAACTGAGATAAACCCAGGTTCCTGGACGTAATTCCAAATAAGTAATGTCAGCACGCCATATCCTTGCATTGGGCTGGTGCTTGATTAAATTGGGGCGTTGTGAATGATCCACATGAGTGCCAGGTTTTTTAAGTCGCCGATTCATTAAAGAGTGAATCTCCATTTCCCTCATTAATCGTAAAATTCGTTTTGACCCAACACAGATGCCTGACTTGCGAAGCACCATCGTTATTCGTGGATAACCATAGGCACGATAATTATTTTCCCAAATCAATTTAATTTTTTCTTTGAGCTGATTATCAACACGTTCGTGTTGACTAGGTTGATATCTTTTCCAATGGTAATAGGTGCTGCGCGGTAATTTCAGTGCCGAAAGAATAATTGATAAGCGGTGTCGCAATAACTGATTTTCATATGAAGACAAGGCAATTAATTCGTCCTAATGCTTTCCCAGTAACACTGCCGCAGCTTTTAAAATTTCAAGTTCCTCTTTTAATCGCTGATTTTCCTTTTGAAGTTGTTTGAATTCTTTGGACGTTACTTCAGTACCGTCTTCTAGCTCAACTGATTTAGCGCCTTTAACCCAGTTATGAATTGCGGCTGGAGAAACACCGTATTCCTCGGAAAGCGAGCGAATAGATCTTTTCTCTTCACGATGCATCTTCACAATGCTCGCTTTAAAATCATCTTGATATCGTTTCATTAGAATGCTCCTATCTTGTTTTATTAATTATGGCACAACTGTTCAGAAATTTATGTACCAAATACTAGGATAGGAGCAACTTATCACTATACTTGCCACATGCACCATGCCTTTGATAGTTATGGGGAAGTGCATGCATTAGCAGCGTTACTACCATGCCCATGGTTATATCTAGAGATTTTCCAAGAAATGTTAGCAAGAAAAGAATACTTAAAAGGCACACAACAAATTTATATTGATTTTGTTAATTCGTACGCTGATGAGACATTTCAAGCTTACGGTCATGAGATGATTCAATTATTAGATGACTTAGTGACTAAACATCAAGATGAACTTGATATGGATTTGTTGTTGCAACAATTTATGTATAGTAGTGCAGAAGAATTACGTTTCTGGCAAATGACATTATTGCCAGAAAAATGGGACAGCTTCACTACTGCGCAATCCAAATAAAGCGAAATTTGACCCAGATTTTTTTGTGATCACCGAATATCATTATTTTCATAATTAATACGTCGTAGTGCTATAATGAAAAGTGATTTGTTGCACAAAATTTTGATTAAGGGGTTACATCATGAATAAGAATTATATTGCGCGAATGCGGGAGAAAGTTGGTCATGAGGGCATGATTTTTGTTTCTGCGTTTGGGGTTTTATGGAATGACGCACACGATGCTATTTTGTTGGAAAAACGTTGGGATTCAGATGCTGGCTGGGGATTTCCTGGTGGATATCTTGAATATGGCGATTCTCCAATGCAAGCGGTTGTACGTGAATTTAAAGAAGAAACGAATATTGACGTTAGCGTAACCAGAGTCTTGGGTATCGCCACAAATGTGACGGACAAAAATTCTTGGGGTGATGCACAAGAAACGATTGGTATTGGTTTTGAAGTTGAACAGATTGGTGGATTTTTGCAAAAAGATGGCACAGAGACATTGGATTTGCAATTTGTACCCATTCATCCGGAACCAAAAATGTTTGTGCCTCAAGCGCAACAAACCCTGCATCGGATTATCACTGAAAATGAAGTTAGTGATCGACCATGGTTACGCGAAAATGGTGATTAATCTGTTTATTTGATATGCAATAATAAAAGGAGTGGCGATGAAAAATCGGTCCGTTTTGATTTTTCCAGACTTTAATTCAGTTGATCAAGCAACCATTCAGTCGATTCGACAAAAACATGATAGCTTATATACACATATTCGACCTCATGTATCGCTTGTGTTTCCTTTCAAAAGTAATGCCTCGGATACGAGTATTTGTGATGCGGTGCAATCTGTTGTGAAACGTCTTGAGTCGTTCACTCTAACACTGAATCGTGTTGGAGGTGACACGGATAACGGCTACGTCTGGTTATCCGTTGCGCAAGGCGCAGACATAATCAAAATGATACACGACAAGGTTTATGAACTGGATAATTTTGAGCCTTTTTACCGTCGTGATATACCGTATCAACCACACGTTACAATAGGACCATCCTTACAACCCAGTGAAGCGCGTCAACTCGTTAAGACACTAAATAAATCACAATGGCATATAACAGCTAAAATCGAATGTGTTGCTATTGAAAATATTCTTGCTAATGATGACTCTGAAATTTTGGCTTCATTTGAATTGGTGTGAATGTTTTTAGGATTTTACAAACAGTCAATTAAAGTGATTGGCTTTTTTTGTGCGTTGTGCACAAAAAACTAGTTATAATATAGATGTTTTTCAAAAATGTTTAAAAAACCGTATGCTATTATATTTAGTATCAAATACTAGGATAGGAGCAATATTTAACGTTATTGAATATTATGGCGGAGATTTTGTCGTAGGACTAGTAAACAATGTTCCCACAGGTGATTTAAGACTAGGTGTCATGTTAAACAATGCGGCATTTAAAGTGTTTGAATTATTCCTAGCTGCAATACTAGGTTTTCTTTTACCTGTTCCTAAGTATTTCAAAATTATATTTTCAAGACGAACGGTGAGATGGCTCATTATTTTATTGATCAGTTCAATATTATTGAGTATTTTTAATCCAGAACGTTTCTGGGAAGCTTTATTTATCGGAACGGCTGCTGCCTTTCCAGAAGAATTCATTTTTAGAGGAATTTTTTTAGGATATTTGTTGAAAATATTTAAATCAAGTAAGTACGGCGTGATTATCAGTCTAGTCATCTCAACAGTATTATTCTTTGTTTACCATTTTGGTAATATTTCAAACCAAAATATTGAGGCAACCATACTTCAAATGTTTGGTGTGGCAGGGATTGGGTTCATGTTGGGGTGTCTTTATGTTAAGACTGGTAGCTTACTAATTCCTATGATTGCTCATTTCTTTTTTGATTTTTTTCTGACTATTATGAATGGCATGCAAGTCTCCTATAAAACACAACAGTTTGATCCAAGTACGATTTCCGCCGTTATTTTACAATTTTTAATTTTTTTACTTATAGGAATAATGATTTTAAAAGCAAAACATTCTGGCGGTTGGAGATTAGCTAGGCTTATGTACTCTGAAAATGGCAACAAGTGACATTAACTTTTAAACATGTGGCCTAAATATCAATATTGTTAAAATTATAATGACTAGAGCAAAAATGGAAAAATCTGTTTTTGTTTTTTTATTTCAAATTATCAAAGTAGAGCGCTTTTAAAAAGCAATAAGTTAACACCAGATTATTCAATTACAGGATTATGAATAAATTCAATGAGGGATAAAGTTGCTACTTTTACTAGGGAAAAGCATATTTTGATTGACTTTTCGTGGCATAATAGAAGAATAAGATTATTAGCATTTTTTGATGATTAAAAGTTATGCAATATTAAATTAAGGATCCTTCAACCATGCCATCAGAATCAACAATTGAAAATCAATTTATTCATATTTTAAGCGAGCAAGAGAATCAATGGCGATATAGACCAGAACTAAAAACAGAAGCTGATCTTTGGGATAATTTTAGAAACCATCTTAATCGTTTGAATACTGCTTTGTTAGAAGGTGACCTCCTAACTGATGTCGAGTTTGATCGTGTAAGAGTTGAATTTTTGCGTTTAACCAGTTCACCTTTTTTAGCTTCACAATGGTTGCGAGGTGAAAATGGTGTTGCTCAAATACTGTTAGAACGAGAAACAGGTGAGCGGATTAGTCTTGAGGTATTTCGCAATAAAGATATTGCCGGTGGCACCTCAGCGTATGAGGTTGTTAACCAGATTGTGCCAGATACTGAACGCAGCACTAGAGGTGATGTGACACTGTTAATTAATGGTTTACCCATTATTCATATTGAACTAAAAAAAGAATCTGCAAAAGATGGTTACATGCAAGCTTATCATCAGATTCAGCGGTATGCTCAAGATGGTTTCTTTAACGGTATTTATGCGGCAACGCAACTCTTCGTTGTTTCGAACAAGGTTGATACACGATATTTTGCTCGTCCCAGTGAAGATACTGATGCCGCTTATCAGCGAATGGCTAAGTTTTTGTTCAATTGGCGTACAGAAGAAAACGTACCGGTTCCTGATTTGTTTGATTTTGCTCGTATTGTTTTGAGAATACCTGATGCCCATGAATTAATTAGTCAATATACGATTTTGGTTGATGATCAGAAAAACCAAAAGTTTTTGATGGTTCTTCGACCATATCAAATTCATGCCATTCGTAAAATTAGAAAACAAGCCGCGCTGCATGAAGGTGGCTTCATTTGGCATGCGACTGGTTCTGGTAAAACCATTACCAGTTTTGTGGCAACAAAGTTGTTAGCACAGAACGCAATTGGCGTTGACCGCACAATAATGGTGGTTGATCGTAATGATTTAGATTCACAAACGCAAGATGAATTTACCAAGTTTGCTTCAGAATATCATACTGGTCAAACAACGGGGAACACCATCAATAATACTTTAATTGTTGGGATTAAAAATCAACATCAGTTAGCTCAACAGTTGTTGTCCAAAAAGAATAACAACACGATTATGATTACAACCATTCAAAAGCTTTCAGCAGCGATGCGTTCCGCACAGGCAGAAAGTGAAACCAATGGTCATAACCAATTTGATCGTTTGCGAAAAGAGCATATTGTTTTCATAGTTGATGAAGCCCATCGTGCTGTTAGTGATGAAGAAATGCGTCGCATTAAAAAGATATTACCAAATTCAACGTGGTTTGGTTTGACAGGTACACCAATTTTTGAGGAAAACAAAAAGCAAGAAAATGGCACGTATGCCAGAACTACCGAGCAGCAATATGGTGATTTATTACACGCTTATACAACAAAAAACGCCATGGATGATCAAGCGGTACTAGGATTTCAAGTGGAGTATCATTCATTATTACCTGAAGGTGATCAGGAGCAAATCGTTGCACGAGTCAATCATGACGATGTTCCTGATGCGTTGGTTGAACAAGAGCGCCTATTGCCAAATGAAATATACGAGACAGATGAACACATTCGTGCCATGTTGCTCAAAATATTTGATCGGCGCAGTCTGATTAAAAAGTTTAAGGTGCAAAATGGTTATCCAACGATGTCTGGCATCTTAACAACTCATTCTATTGCTCAAGCTAAAAGAATTTATGCTATGCTGCAAAAAATGAAGCAAGAGGGGACATTGATAACGGGACGTCAATTTGATGAACGTCATCAACTCGTAGATCATGATTTTCCTCGAGTCGCAATTACTTTTTCGACAAATCCTGATCAACAAGAAAAAAATCACACAGATGATGACTTACTTCGAATTATGGCTGAGTATTCAGAACAATATGACACACCAGCTTATACAGACGAAAAACGATATAACCAAAACATCAATAAACGTTTAGCACGAAAAGAAAAACAATATCAATCCGATGGTCAGTGGTTAGATTTAGTCATTGTTGTTGATCGCTTATTGACTGGCTTTGATTCACCAACAATTCAAACATTATATGTTGATCGTGAAATGAAGTATCAAAAATTATTACAGGCATTTTCTAGAACCAATCGTATTTACTCTGGTAAAGATGCAGGTATGATTGTGACTTTCCGTAAGCCAGAAACGATGAAAGAGAACGTTCAAGACACTTTTAGATTGTTTTCTAATGAAAATCAAAACTTTGAGGCATTAGTTCCCAAAGAATATAGCGAAGTAAGAAGCGAGTTTGATGATTTAGTTAATCAGTACTTCCAAGCAGAAGTTACTTTAGAAGAAAATCCCGGGCATTTACCAAGTATGATTGAGCAAGTTAAAGCCTATCAAAAGTTGGAAAATTCCTATAAGGCATTGAAGAGCTATGATGATTATGAAAATGAAGCCGATGATTTGGCACCGATTATCAATCAATTGCCAACCTTCCAAGGCAAAGCAGAAAATCTAAAGGCTGAGATTAATCAGAAGATTGATGACGACGACAATGAGCAATTAGATATCGATCAATTATTAGCTGATATTGTATTTTCATCAACACAAAATGCAACTCATAAAGAAAACGTTGATAGTTTTTATATTAATCAGTTACTCAAAGCGATTCAAGATAGAGAAGCAGGGGCACTAGCAAAGTTTGATAAAGAAATTTCCGCAAAAGACCCCTTAGTTCAACCTTTGTATCACGATTTAAAAACAAAGGTTCTTGAAAATGATAAGCAGGTTGATGTGGTTGCCTTAAAAGAAGCCGCCATTCAGGCACGTATATCAGAATTAACTGAAACTCAAGCAAATGAATTTGGGTTGTCTCTTGAATTTTTGCAATCGGCAGTCAACGAATATAGCAGTGATAAACAAGTAATTCCTTATTTATCTGATATATTAGATACAATGACTTTATCGAAAGCGGACTTTGAGTCTCAAACTGGTGAAAAATACCGTAAGCGTACCAAGATTATCGAACAACGTTTACGTGAACATTTTGATCTGATTCAAAAGTGGAAAGAAGAATTATAATGGCAACAGGTTTAGAACAACAACTATGGGCAGCTGCAGATATTTTACGCGGTAAGATGGATGCGAGTGAATACAAAAATTATCTATTAGGATTAGTTTTCTATAAATATCTGTCTGATTCAGAATTACGAGAAGTTTACGAACAAGAAAATGGTCAAACGACTGATTTTCCAACACGTAGCATTCAATATCAAACATTGATGGATTGGTTTGAAGACGATTCAGAAGAATTAACCGAAATTATTCAACTGCAAAAAGGCTATTTCATCAAACCAGGTCAATTATTCTACACCTATCGTCAGCAAGCAGATCGTTATGAATTTAATTTAACGGACTTGCAGGCTGGCTTCAATGAATTAGAGCGACAAGGTGACCAGTTCAAAGGTTTGTTCGCAGATATTGATTTAAATTCAACCAAGTTGGGATCGAATGCGCAACAACGTAATGTGACCATCACTGAAGTATTGCGTGCTTTGGATGAAATTGATTTATTTGAGCATGACGGTGATGTGATTGGTGATGCCTATGAATATTTGATTGGTCAATTTGCGGCGGGGGCTGGTAAGAAAGCGGGAGAATTTTACACGCCACAAGCAGTATCTCGCATCATTTCAGAAATTGCCGCAATTGGCCAAGAAGACCGTGCGCCATTTCATATTTATGATCCGACAATGGGATCAGGGTCTTTGATGTTAAATATTCGCCGATATTTGTCTAACCCTAAGCAAGTTCATTATCATGGTCAAGAACTGAATACTACAACATATAACTTAGCGCGCATGAACCTGATTTTACATGGTGTTGATCAAGATCGTATGAATCTAAATAATGGTGATACATTAGATGCGGATTGGCCAACAGAAGAGCCACATCAATTTGACGCCGTTGTGATGAATCCACCTTATTCGGCAAAATGGTCAGCAGCTGATAATTTTTTATCAGACCAACGTTTTGAACGTTTTGGTAAACTGGCACCTAAGTCGAAAGCTGACTTCGCTTTCTTACTGCATGGTTTCTATCATTTGAAAGATAGTGGCACAATGGGAATTGTTTTGCCACACGGTGTATTGTTCCGTGGTGCAGCAGAAGGCACTATTCGTCAAACATTACTTGAGATGGGCGCTATTGATGCAGTGATTGGTTTACCAGCTAACATCTTTTATGGCACAAGTATACCAACAACGGTCATTATTTTAAAAAAGAATCGCTCAAGTCGTGATGTTTTGTTCATTGATGCTTCACAAGATTTTGATAAGCAAAAGACACAAAATGTTCTGTCACCTAAACATATTCAAAAGATAGTTTCGGCGTATAAAGAACGGACTGATACTGAAAAGTATTCACATGTTGCAAGTTATGATGAAATTAAGGAAAATGATTTCAACTTAAACATTCCACGATATGTCGATACATTTGAAGATGAAGCACCTGTGGATTTGATACAAGTCAGTGATGAAATTTCAAAAATCGATCATGAGTTGTCAGAAAAGCAATCAGACTTGTTAGCAATGATGAACGCACTAGCAGTGAATAAGGAAAGTCAGTTAATCATTGAATCAACTAAGCGTATTTTGGCAGGTGGAGATCATGAGTAAGAAGACACCTCAAATTAGGTTTAAGGGTTTCACAGACGATTGGGAAGAGCATAAGTTGGGAGATTTATCTCAAGATACTATTGGTGGAGGAACTCCGAAGACATCAGTAACAGAATTTTGGAATGGGGAAATACCTTGGATTCAAAGTAGCGACCTTGCTAATGATAAATTATATGGTGTATTACCTAAAAAATTTATTACTGAAGATGCTGTTAAAAATTCAGCTACTAAACTTATACCTGCGAATTCAATAGCGATAGTTACTAGAGTAGGCGTTGGTAAATTAGCCTTTATGCCTTATGAATTTGCTTCAAGTCAAGATTTTTTATCATTATCAAATCTTCAGGTTGATTGTAATTTTGGAATGTACTCAATTTATAAAATGTTGCAAAGAGAACTGAATAATGTCCAAGGTACATCTATAAAAGGAATTACCAAAGCAGACTTATTGGATAAAGAAACTTTTGTTCCGATAAAAGTTGAAGAACAACAAAAAATTGGGTCATTCTTCAAACAACTCGATGATACTATCGCTCTTCATCAACGTAAGTTAGATTTACTCAAGGAACAGAAAAAAGGTTTCTTGCAAAAAATGTTTCCAAAAAATGGCTCAAGGGTTCCTGAATTGCGATTTTCGGGATTTGCTGACGATTGGGAAGAGCGTAAGTTGGGAGACGAAGTTCGAATAGTGATGGGACAGTCTCCTAATTCAGAAAATTATACTGATGATCCTAATGATTATATTCTTGTGCAAGGTAATGCTGACATGAAAAATGGTCGTGTTTTCCCGAGAGTATGGACAACTCAAGTTACTAAACAAGCTGAAAAAGATGATCTCATTCTAAGTGTCCGAGCACCGGTTGGAGATATTGGTAAAACAGCTTATGACGTGGTTATTGGTCGAGGTGTTGCTGCCATAAAAGGTAATGAATTTATATTTCAAAATCTTGGTAAAATGAAGTCCGACGGGTATTGGACTAGATATAGCACTGGATCAACATTTGAAAGTATTAATTCTACTGATATTAAAGAAGCTATAATAAGTGTCCCTGCAATTGAGGAACAAAACAAAATCGGTTCATTCTTCAAGCAGCTGGATGATACTATCGCTCTTCATCAACGCAAGTTAGATTTGCTCAAAGAACAGAAAAAAGGTTTCTTACAAAAAATGTTTGTCTCATGAGGAGAGACAATAAATAATTGAATATTATATTAAGTTCAGACAAATTAGTTTGGGCTTTTTTTTATGGAAGTTGGTAGTCAATGAATAATTTAAACATAAATGCTAAATATAAACACAGGTTTAGCATAGATGATGAAAATTTGTTATCTACCGACATAACGCTTATTAAATGGTTTAATGAGCGACAAGGTCTTATGGGTTTGCTCACAGAAGAAAACTACAAAGCGCCTAGTGAGTATATGCGTACTGAATATCATCAGTTAGAAAGGACGTTTAAGCGATATTATGAGTGAAAAAGAAAAAGCAGAGGATAAGAAAATATCCTTAGCTGTGCAAGGTAGTTGGTCAAACAAGCTATCACGAGTACAATATGCACAACTAATTGAAGATTTACAACCTTTGCGTGATAAGTACGACATTACAGTGTCGGTAGATGCAAAACTTTAATTTAAAATACAGGAGAATTTAGAAACATGGTTAAAGCAACAATTAACAATTTTGAGAGCCTAGCGCTTTCTGGTAAGACTTTAGGAAACTTAACTTATTCAACTCGCAAGAGTGTTGGTAAGAGGAGTGATACAGATACGGCCGTTGTCAATATCAATGGGAGTCTTGACACACTCAACATTGAGCCACAGGCTGGTTTTGATTTTGGTATGAAGTCGAAGACACCACTTAAATTAGTGAATGGTAAGCTATTGGCAACCGAAGCTCGTAGTAATGGTCGGTCAGCTATTGTGCAAGGTATTCAAGGTTCTTTGTTACCATTAACTGATCCCGCCACTGATGAATTTAGTGAAGATGAGTATGATATGGTCTTTGTGACTGGTAAGGATAATAAGCCAGTTGGTCGTGTACGTTCCGCTGATGCCTTTGATAGTCATGATTTAGAATTGTTTGATACTGAAGCTATTTTGAAGCGTGACTATCGTGGTCAGTTGGATCGTGATCCTGACACTGGCGAAACAACTACCACAGGTTACAGTCTTGATTTCACTCAAACAAAAAAAGGTGATGATGAAATTGGTCATCTTATCCGTATTATTTTGTCAAAAAATGAATTTGAGCGTTTACGCCCTAATTTGAAAGCCTATGGTAAGTATGTGCCACAAGGTTTGAAGTTAGCTTTTGTTGGTAACGAAACAACCAACTGGACGATTTACGCTGATACGCTTGTACCTTTGGAAGAAAAGGTAACTGAAAAGCCAGCACAAAATCAAAGCAAGGCAACGACTAATCAAGCCGACAAAGCAAAAGGTTAATAGCTCAATAATATAGTAGAAAGGTTAAAGGCTGATTTAACAATTGGTCTTTTTTAGTTGTTGCAATGGCACAGAAAATGATTTATTTTAGCTTTATGTTTGGGGTTTGGCTCGTCTATGTTGGGTCTATGTTCCCTATATTTTTACTTTTTATGAGTTTGGGTCAATCACTACATGTCGCTATGATAGTTGCCAGTGTTTTGACTTTTTTATTTATTATCGTTCAACGAACCTTTAGAGGTTTACATTTAATCAATCAAATACAAAAGAATATTTGAGAGAAAGGGTAGGTTACTAAATTAGTAGCCTTTTTTATTTAAAAATTATGCAAAATTCAAAAACGTATAAATTATACAAATCTGGTAAGCTCTGGGTTGTTGGGGCGGTTGCAGTAGCTGGTGTTGCTGTGAGTTCTAATGTAACACATGTCAGTGCTGATACTGTTTCAAACGCTGATGCACAAGCTGTTCAAACGACTGATGCCACGCAAAATGACAAGCAAGTTCAATTAACTGCTTCATCAACTGATACGGCTACGGACAAGGCGACAACTGATGATGCCACTAAAACTGCAACTGTTTCATCAACTGCTGAAAAAAGCACAGTGCCAACAACGGCTGGTTCAAATGTGACACAAGACCAAGCAAAAGGTGCAGCCGATAAGGCACAAGACACCGTTAAGAGTGATGCAGACACCGCTTCAAAAGCTGGCGTTGATGTGACCACTGGTAAGACAACTGATGTCACAATCAATGATGACAACGCTTCATCAAAGACAAATGAAGTTTTGTCTGATTTGAATAAGCAAGACCAAGCTGTTAAAGATGCCACGGCAAAACAACAAGCAAACGATCAAGCCTATCAAACGGCAACTACTGAACAAACAGATGCGACTAAGCAAGGTCAAGCCGATTTAGATAAATCAACGTCTGATTTAGACAAGACAGTTGATGATGCTAAGCAGGCAGGTATTGATGTCAGTGTTGAAGTTTCACAGACTGCCCCAGAATACAAGTCATTGAAAGGGATAGAGGATCAAGATTTATTAGATGCAATGGCTTATAACATTGATTTGTACAATAAGGCGATTGCGGACGGTGTCGCAACACAAAATCAAGACGCACAAACTTTGGCTAAGTTGACGGCTGAATATCAAAAGCAAGTCGCTGATTATCAAGCCAAAAAGGCAGCCGTTGATAAGGCAAACGCTGATAAAAAAGCAGCCTATGATAAGGCAGTGGCAGGGTTTGAAAAGGCTGTTAATACCGAAATTAGTATGAGTGCTCAGACACAAACTGATGCTTCAAGTGGTCAATACAAAACCTTTATGACTTCTACTGTTAATCAAAAGACAGGGGAATTCACGCTTGAACATGATATGAATGACGGTGTCAATATTATTGGTCATGGCGTTCTAAAGGGTAAGGTCAATTGGAAAGTTGTTGCCAATGGTGACGGTTCAGAAACAATCACAGTTTCATCAATTGAGCTGTATTCGTACACTTATACGAACTATTATC
>NZ_BMBS01000045.1 GCF_014634805.1 Leuconostoc falkenbergense | reverse complement strand
TAGACAATTACCATTAAAGGCGCTGCGGCTTTTTTATTCAAGTGTTCGGTTTAATTTTACAATCTACCATATATATTTGATAAATCATATAATGTTGAACTTTGTGATTGACCGCCCATTTGTTGTCTTGAGGAACTTTGATTTGATGTGCTAGAACTATATGTGAC
Organism: Leuconostoc falkenbergense; assembly: GCF_014634805.1. Taxonomy (GTDB): domain Bacteria; phylum Bacillota; class Bacilli; order Lactobacillales; family Lactobacillaceae; genus Leuconostoc; species Leuconostoc falkenbergense. The sequence goes on along the minus strand of NZ_BMBS01000045.1, from coordinate 14,512 downwards.
CTTAGTACCATTCTTTTTAACCCAAGTTAGTATTTTACTAATTTGACCACTCGAGGTCTTACTATTATTACCCATTACGAAGTATTTCAGTTGTCCCGACTTGACTAGCTTTTTGAATTCAGAGAGTGACATAGTTGGATCTGTTCCGTTATAACCACCTAATGCCATGACTGCTTTACCGGACTTGATAATATATCCAGATGCCGAGTTAGAATCAGTTGTGGCAAACAAATATTTGGCATTACCTTGGTGCTTCTTGGTATAACTCAATAATTGACTATTGACTTCTCCACCCATATCACTGCCACCAGCTTGGCTTAGAAGTGAAGGACTGGCGGCTGGTATTGCTGCAGAATTATGTGACAATGTTGGTGTTAATGACCACCAGCTTGCCATTAGTAAAATGCTAATTGCCGACAAAATAATTTTTATTTTGCTATTGATGTGTCTAGGCAATAGCCACCAAATCGATAAGCCAATTGCTACAATAATCAGCACAATGCTGATAATTTGGTAATACGACCATACATAGTACGCTTGCAGTAGAAGAGTTGTTAATACGGCCACACTAACAACTATTCGTGCAATCATTGATTCTTTATTGTTTTGAGCAGACATTTTCACAACTGCTGCCACGCCAATTGCTGTTAATGCAGCAATCGCAGGGGCTAACATAATTGTGTAATATGGATGAAAGAAGCTAGCAACTGAGAAGAAGCCATAGACTGGAACGAACCAACCTGCCCAGAGCAGAACCTCAGATTGTTCCTCAGAGACATGGTACCATTTAGCACCACGCTTCCTAAATCCAAACCAACCAGCAACAAGTCCGAGAATTGCAAGTGGTAGGTACCAACCAATTTGTGAACCCAAGTCTGATTGGAAAAGTCTAAAGGGTCCAGCTGATCCAATGGCAAATGCACTGTTACCACCGCCCTGTCCACCTTGTGTTTTTCCAGTCATTTTACCTGCTTGACTAGGTGCCTTGCCCTTAGTCTGTTTGGTATTTTTATTTGCAGATTGATTTGGTGGCGTACCAGTGGGGGCTTTCCCACCACTTGGTTTTCCTGTCGGCGCTTTGCCAGTCATTTTAGCAGTTGGCGCTGACCCGCTTGGCTTTTTGCCAGTCGGAGCACCGTTATTTTTTTGAGTGCCTTTTGATTTTTTAGTATTTCCCATACCAGGGAAAGCACCTCCGGTTCCTGTTGATTGACCTAACAATCTTTCAGTACCGTTATATCCAAACGCTAGTTCCATTAATGAGTTTGTTTGTGAGCTACCAATATATGGCCGACTAGACTGGTCAACCGAATCAACTGCTAATGGGTAAGCTACTGTAAAAATCGATAAGGAAGCCATACCAACAACTAGCCAAGCAATTTTCTTTTTCCACGGTAGTTTGATTGCTACCCAATAATAAACAAGCATTGCTGGTAAAATCATGAACGCTTGCAACATTTTGATGTTGAAGCCCACACCAATCAAGCCAAAACTGACAATGACGAGCCAAATATTTTTCTTAGCAACTGCTTTTTGTAAAATATATACAGCTAAAAGCAAGAAAAATACTAGTATAGCATCCATATTATTCGTACGGCTATTAGCAACCACCGTCGGTGTCAGTGTCAGAATTAACGCTCCGACTCGTCCGGCCCATACACCAAATTTCGGTGCTAATAACTGATACATTAAGTAAACAGATCCTATACCCGCCAAAACACTTGGTAAAACAACTGACCAACCGTGTATACCAAATATTTTAGCTGATATGGCCATTAGCCATAATGCGACTGGCGGTTTGTCAACAGTAATAAATCCTGCTGGATCAAACGCGCCGTACCAAAAATTCGACCAACTTTTTGTCATTGAGGTAATCGCTGCTGTATAGTAGCTATTGGCACTACCAGCGTCCCATATACCCCAACCATACAGAAAGGCACTTAGTATCAAAATACCAACTAAACACCAATCTGTTTTATTTACTTTTTTCAATCGCAAAACGCGTACCTCCTTTTGACATATCATTATTCTAATCTTGCTTGAGTATATATAAGTTAAATATAAATAAAATGAACATTAAATAGTTAGTCTGCATCTCATTATCAAAAAAAGTATTAAACAGCATCAGCATATTTTTACAATTAAAAAAAAAGCAACAATGATTAAAAAATAAATCATTGTTGCTTTTCTATTGAAAAGTGTTAAAAATTTTTATAAAAAGCGACAAGCGTCCCTTGATCAGCAGATTTGAAACCAAATTTTTCATAAAAATGCCTGACATCAGGCGCTTCTTCAGTCAATAATACTTTTTGCCTAACTGCTGAATACTGACTTAAAACACGATTCATTAGCTCTGTGCCAGTATGTTGATTTTGAAACTTCGGGTCAACTAAAATATCTTGTATAAAAATAATTGTCTGTCCATCTCCCACAACGCGAACTAATCCGACTAATTGATTATCTGCCCACGCACTGACAACCATTAACGAATTTGTGACAGCTGCCATAAGGTTTACACGAGTTTTAGTATAGGCAAACCAACCGACACTATTGTACAATTTGATTAAATCAGTTTTCGCGATTGTTTGATTGATTTGATAATTGATCATTTTTTTGCTCCTAATTAATGATAGTAATCATTTAATTAGACGCTTTTTTGGTAAAGTAGCATTTTAATCCTCCTGTTTTTTTAATACTACCACAGTGTCATGCTTTGTCAAAATAAAAAAGCAACTTCGCGGGCGAAATTACTTTTTAAGATTAGAAACTATATTTATTGTCGTTGTTGTCTTTAATATATCTTGATGTCATACCTTGTGCTTCTAAGTACTCACGGAATGGCACTAGATCATGTGCTTCATATTTTTCCTTATAGGCCTCAACAACTGATTCGCTATACAAATTGGTGTCTAGTTTTAGGGTTTCAACAGGAATAGGACGGTCTTTGGTGATTTTTGCATCGACCACAACTACGCGACCTTGATTGTAATAATCAAGCGCTTCTTTCATCACCTGATCAATATCTTCAATTCGACTAACAGTCAAGCCAACCGCACCTTGCGCTTCAGCAATTTTAGCATAATCAACATCTGTGAAATCAACACCAAAATTATACGTATTCGTGTCTTCATACTTATTTTTAATAAATCCGTATTCTGTATTAGTAAATACAACGTTAATGACGGGTAACTTATAGCGCACGTTGGTAACAACATCTGGATAAGTCATTGAGAATGCCCCATCTCCCATCAGGTTCCACACTTGACGATCCGGATAAGTGTTTTTGGCACCAATTCCACCTGGCAAGCCAATACCCATTGTGGCAAACAACGGTGATGTCCGCCACATATTCTTGTCTGTCATGTGCAAATGACGTACGGACATTTGAGTGACATTACCGACATCAATTGAGAAAATAGCATCATCTGCTGCGTATTTATTGATAGCATTATAAACTTGATAGGCCTGTAAATCACCTTCAGTTTTTTGCTCAAGTTTATTCATATAGTCACGCCAATTTTTGACATTAGCCACGTTTGCCTGCCACCATGGCGAATCGTTTACAGGTGATACTTTAGCTAGAATAGACTCAATCGCTTCACCTGCATCCCCTAGAATAGCGACGTCATTTTGATGACGCTTACCCAACATTGCTGGGTTATTGTCAATTTGTATGAACTTATTCACGTTTCGGAAAGTACCTTCAACTTCGGAGAATGGGAAGTTTGTACCAACAAACAAGACAGTATCAGCTTCAAGAATAGCTTCGTTAGCTGGCTTCCAACCAACACGGAAAGTGGAGCCAGTGAAACCTTCAAAATCCCAATCAAATGTTTCAAAATTTTTACCTGTTGTAATAATTGGCGCTTTCATTTTGCGAGATAATGCTTGAACTGCTGATCCATGCCCCATCGTACCAATTCCCGCATAAATCACTGGACGCTTAGCTTGGTTAAGAATGTCGACAGCAGCAGTAATATCTGATTCATCGACTGGTGCGGACTTATATTCTTTATAAGTTAAGCCTGATGAATACAGTGGCGTCGAATAAAGTGAGTCAGCATCAATCTCTGTAAAGCCAAAATCAGCCGGTACTTCTAGTACAGCTACGCCACGTTTGGCAATTGCAGTTCGAATGGCGTCATCAACAAGGTGAGGCAACTGTTCTGCGGTTGCGACACGACGGTTATAAACAGCTATATTATCGTACATTGGATTCTGATTTAATTCTTGAAACGAATCCATATTTAACTCGCGTACTGGTTTAGAGCCTAAAATAGCCAATACTGGGATATTATCCATTGCCGCATCATAAAGACCATTTATTAAATGCGTTGCACCTGGACCACCAGACCCAACGGCCACACCCAATTTACCACCAAATTTCCACTGCATGACAGCTGCCATAGCACCGACTTCTTCGTGTTTAACCTGCAAGAATTTGATTTTGTTTTCTGGATCACCCATTGCATTCATTAAACCACTCAAAGTACCTGATGGAATCCCATACATTGTGTGGACGCCCCACCCTGACATAACTTTCAATGCCGCTAATCCAGCCGAAATTTTATTGTCTGACATGCTACTATTTTCCTCCTAAACATGAAAGCTTTGTAAGCGCTTTCATTTCGATAAATAAAATTATATACGAATTTACAATTAATATCAAGCGTTTTCATGATTTATTCACTTGTGCTCATTGCTTTGGTATCAAATGATTCAGCTTGTTTTATGATTATAGTTTCACAAAGTTTAATAGACTAGCCCTTTAAACAGATTTTACTAATGATTTATAAAATAATGATTTGTCTAAGAAAATACTTTTATACAGGCTAGCACGACAGAACAGATTGTCAAACCAAAAACGTCTAAATTATTCTAAAATGTGTTTTACCTAAAAGTAAAACATTCACATTGCATAGTCCCTAATAAAAAAATAACCGATGAATCAACAAATGACGATAACGGTTATTTTTTAACAAACTTTTTATTTTAGTATTCGCCCCAGTACTTAGACATTGTTTGTTTACCAACGCCTGGGTTGAAACTGTTAGTTGGATCATTTTTCTTATAGTGCTTGATTAAGGCCGGCGCTGCCAAGTATAGATGTCCAACATTGTGCTCGGCTGGGTAAACAGCATGACGCTTATCTAAAATTTTAAGCATCTCTTTTTTAAGTTCATGCGCATCGACGCCAGGTTTTAGAATATAATCTTGGTGCATGACGTGATCAAGTAAGTGACCATAATAAATTTTGTGTTCTATTTTGTCTTCAATTTCTTTAGGCAAATGCTCGAACCATTTATAATCATTACTTGCCAACGCAATATCTAGTGGCAAAATGTCAATGCTATCCTGCTTCAGTTCTTGATAACGAATCGCAACACCAGCTGTTACGTAGCGGTGAGTTGCCGCTTTACTGGTCTCATTGGCGTCCGCTTCAAAGTAGTCGCCACTTGCCTTGTCAAAATAAGATTTGAGATATTCTCGCGCTTCTTCGATACCATTACCAGCCATTTTCAATTGTAGGTAATGGTCGTATTTTTCGTAATAATCATCTATTCGTTTTGGCATTTGATTAGGAAATAAATTACTTAACGTTTGAAGCAAACGATCTGGGAAATAAGGCTTGAAAAACGGAATGTGCTTCAAAAAGCGTTCGCCCCAAGCTTTTAGCGCAAACATCTGGGGCAAATGACCCGTTCCAATTTTTTCGATTACAATTAGCGAGTCTTTACCATATTTCTTGGCCATTTTATAAGCATTTTTATGCATATATTCACCAGAAACAGGCAATTCTTTAAAGGTCGTCATAATGTGGCGACGAATATCTTCCAACTCATCGGGATTGTTCGTTCCAATGTAAAACATTTGTGTTTTTTTATCCATTGGGAACGTATCTAAGCGGACAGCCAATGCAGCAACGTGACCGGACGATCCAGATACTTCATACAATTCTTTAGGATTTGCATTATATCGAATTGGCTTATCAGATTCAACATCACGCACAACCTGTTCATGATGGAACATTGAACCATGATGTTGGGTAGCTGGTACTTGATTCAAATCAAAATTACGGTTCTGCAAATTGGTAATAATCTCTTCGGGCGTTTTGCCTAAATCAATGCCTAAGTGGTTGACTAAGTGCATTTCATCATGTTCATCAATCCAAACATACAATGATAACTCTGTATAAGCTGGACCTCTTCGGATCAAAGCACCACCAGAATTGTTGTTAATACCACCAATGACCGATGCACCCAAATTAGATGAGCCAATTACTGAATGCGGTTCACGTTTAAGTGGCCGCAATTCATTTTCTAAGTGAAACAGTGTCGTACCGGGGAATGCAAGTGCCTGTTCCCCATTATTGATTAACTGTAAATCTTTAATTTTCATGCCGTTCACGACAACTGCAGAACGGTCATAACCTGGGGCTGGTACGGATCCCTCAGTCAAACTAGTATTGGCCGCTTGCATAATAATGATAATATTGTTATCATGCAAAACATTAAGCACACGCCACATTTCCATTAAAGTAGTTGGAAATACCACCGCTACCGCGTCGCCTTTACCTGAGCGATACCCTTTCCGAAAACGTAAAGATTTTGCTTTGTTGGTAATGACATTTTTTTTACCAACAACATTGACTAGTTCTTCGACTAAGTCCATATTAACTTCTCCCCTCTACAACGTTTACAAAAAAACGTTTTAATCATTACGTTATTAATGATACGCTTTTTTTATCACTTTGGTTAGAAAAAAATTCAAATTTCAACTTTTATAATTACAGGTACTATTCTCTATTTTTTAACACAGTATCAGCCATGCTCAAAAATAATTTTCCTGTTAAACTGTATCATCTCACTACAAATAAAAAAGCACCAAAATTTTTTAAATTCTGATACTCGTAACGTTAATATACCAAGCTACTTGACTAATAACACATCGGCGTCTGCCCGCTCTGAAACATAGCGCGCCGTTGAACCAATAAACATCCGAGTTAACAAAGTCGTACCTGTTTTACCCATTACAACCAAATCAGGTTTGAATTTTTCCATGACTTCATTAACAAGTATAAATCGCGCATCGCCCTTAAATACGTGCGTATCATACGGAACATCACTTTCTGTCAAAACATTGGCGGCTTTGGTGACATTTTCATTGGCTAACTTAGTTAAGCTGTCAGTCATGGATGCATAAAATACTTGGCCACCATCGTGATAAGCAACAGTAGAATATTGAATAACACTAATAATTTCTACTTTTGCACCATATTTTTTGGCCAAACTAGCACTATATGCTACTGCACGCATGGCCGCGTCACTACCATCAGTAGCAACAACGATTGTCTTCATCATTTGTTTCTCCTTTCTCCATTGTAAGCCATTAACTTGATGAACGAAGCATAACGATTAATCTTTTAATACAAACAACAACCCAGTTGTTGAATCGATCAGTAAAATATTGTCGCCAAATAGTTAGAAAGTTCATAGATACTATAAACATTAACTATTCATATTCTCATTATACTATTATTCAAACAGAATTGAAAGCGTTTACATATTTTTAACAGTATGCCTAAAAATTAAGCCAATAAAAAACCGCTTACAATATAGTTGTTGTAATCGGTTTTAACAGTTATAGAGCCATTTAAAAATTGGCAAGTAAGCAATATTTTATCAGCGCAATTCTGCGAGTACAACATCTCGCGCTGCTTTCAAATGTCGCAATGCGTCGACTGTTTGTTCCTCAGTTCTTGTCTTCAAGCCACAGTCCGGATTAACCCAGAATTGTTTCACATCAATTACTTTTAATCCTCGTCGAATATTGTCTTCGATTTCAATGGTTGTGGGAATCCTTGGTGAATGAATATCATAAACACCCAAACCAATCTGTTTATCGTACTTGGCATTTTCAAAGGCAGCAATGATTTCACCGTGGGAACGTGATGTTTCAATCGAAATCACATCAGCGTCTAAGTTTGATATTGTGTCGATAATATCTTCAAAATCTGAATAACACATGTGTGTGTGAATCTGTGTTTCATCTTGAACACCTGTTGTCGTAATTTTAAATGAATAAACAGCTTCATTCAAATAATCTTGCCAATGACGTTTTTTTAGCGGTAATCCTTCACGTAATGCGGGTTCATCGACTTGAATAATTTTGATGCCAGCCCTTTCCAAATTAATGACTTCCTGTCTCAACGCCAAAGCAATTTGATTCTGAACTGTCGCGCGCGGCACATCATCTCGTACAAATGACCAATTAACAATGGTCAAGGGTGCAGTAATCATGCCCTTCACCGGTTTATCTGTTTGTGCTTGTGCAAAAGTAGATTCAGCAACCGTAATGGGTTCTAAATAATCAACATCCCCATAAATAACAGGTGGTCTAACACCTCGCGAGCCATAAGACTGCACCCATCCGTTTTGCGTGGCAAAAAAGCCAGCTAACTTTTGACCAAAGTATTCCACCATATCGGTCCGTTCAAATTCACCATGCACCAAGACATCTAGCCCAAGTTTTTCTTGTAGTTTGATCCAACGTTTTGTTTCTGATTTAACAAAGTCTTGATATTCCGAATCAGATATTTTCTTTTTCCGCCATGCGGCACGCTTTGCTCGCACAACGGCAGTTTGAGGGAAAGAGCCAATAGTTGTCGTGGGTAAAAGCGGCAAATTTAAAATATCATCTTGTTTTTTAGAACGGATAGCGTATTTTGATTGGCGTTCAAATCGTTGTTTGGATAAATTCTTTATTGCTACTTGAACATCGACATTGTTACGTGCCTCTGAATCTTTTAGCGCTTTCAAAGCACGTTTGTTGTCCTCAAAAACGTCAATATCTTGGTTGCCATTTAAAGCATTTGTGAGCGTGACTAATTCCTGAAGCTTTTCATCAGCAAATGCTAAGCCACCAAATAACGCGGCGCTTGCTGCTGTTTCGTATTTTTTTGTGATTGGGACGTGGAGCAAAGAATTGCTGGGTTGTAACCACAAATTTGGCGCCAAAGATTGCAATGTTTTCGCTAAGTCGAGTTTTTCTTGCAAATTAGCTGTCCATATATTGTGTCCATCAACTATGCCTGCGGCTAATATCTTATCCTCAGGGAAACCGTACTGCTGAACGCTTTTTAAATTCTCGCCATTGCCATGCGCAAAGTCCAGACCAATCGCTTGTACTGGCAAGTCTACCACAGCTTGATAAGTATCGATTGAATCAAAGTACGTCTGCAATTCAACATTTAGCTTGGGTGCAATCTCGTGTAAATAAGCTGTCACACGCTGATAAGGCGTAATAGCTGCATCGTCGTCAATTTTGACTAAACTCGGTTCATCCAATTGAACCCACTGCACACCTGCTTCCTGTAGTTCCTGAAAAACCTGACCATAAAGTGGTAATATTTGATCCAAAAGTCGATTGATATCTTCTGATGATGATACATATTCTCCGTTAAGTTTACCAAGCTTTATTAGCGTGACTGGTCCCAGAATAACTGGTTTACCGTTGATATTTAATTCTTCTTTTGCTTCTTGCCAATAACGTAACCAACGATTATCTAAGAGGCGTGGTTTAGTATTGTCAAATTCGGGAACAGTGTAATGGTAGTTAATATTAAACCATTTTGTCATATCCGCCGCCACATTTTCCTTATTACCACGAGCAACAGCATAATATTCTGATAGCGTTAGCGGACGGTCATAACTACCAAAACGTGTTGGAATGAGATTAAATGCCGCGATAGTGTCCAAAACATGATCATAATCCGAGTTGTCAGCAACCGGAATGATATCTAATCCGAATGCGCGTTGCTTTTTTAAATTATTAAGTCTTAATGACTTAGCAGTTTCATGAAATTTTTGATCATCAATTTCACCACGCCAATAAGCTTCCAATAACTTTTTCCATTCTCTATGTTCACCTAAACGGGGATAGCCCAAATTTGAAGATTTTACAATATTGCTCATGTCTTACTCCTGTATTTTTTATTGTCTACTAAATGTGATTTTTTAAACAGCGTATCGTTTATTTTTGCACTGAATATAGTCGTTTATTTTTGGTAACATCGTTGTCAAAATGTCTGCTTGATTCATTGCATAGAGGTGAATGCCATCCACCCCATGATCTAATAAATCATAAATCTGTTCCATAGCATAAGCCATGCCAGCTTGCCGAAGCGCCTCTGGATTGTCTTGATATTTATGCACGATTTTAGCCAGTTTGGCTGGTAAAGAGGAACCAATCATGTAAGTTAGCTTTTCAACCTGTTTTTGACTAATAATAGGCAAAATGCCCGCTGATACCGGAATCTGAATGTAATTGTTTTTTAGCTCTTCTTGCATTTTGTAAAAAGCATTATTATCAAAAAACAATTGTGAAATGAGAAATTGACTGCCTGCACTAATTTTTTCTCTCACACCACCGACACTGATTCCAGTAATTGGATTATCAACATGTCCCTCCGGATAAACCGCTGCGCCAATACTAAAACTATTTTCTTTTTTAATATCAGTAATGAGATCTTTTGCAAATGGATAGCAACTATTATCGTAATCTGATGACGGTAAGTCGCCCCTAACGGCCAAAATATTTTCAATTCCAGCGGCTTTCATCTCACTCAAATGATGATGCAAGGTTGCTGGCGTTTGGTTGATACCAGTTAAATGGTGAAGCGCCGTTACACCAAAGTGATTTTGGATGTAGCTGGCAATGTGTTGTGTCAATTCATGATTAGCACTGCCCCCAGCACCGTATGTAACACTAATAAAATCAACTCCCGCTTGCCTTGGATTCAATTCCTCTAGCGTTTGAAAAAGTGATTTCACGCTTTCTTCTTGGTGCGGTGGATAAACTTCAAACGATAAAACCGGAACAGGTTTGGTTTTGTAAATTTGATTAATTTTCGTCATAATTTTTCCTTTTAATTAAACTAACTATCTGTTCAATTAAAAAGACATGACTGCATCCACTGCCCCACTACCATTCAGATAAACAGCCGTTGTCATTTTGTTAGCATGTAAATAATATATTTTTTGAAAATTAACTCGCATATTGATTTACCCAGTATTGATTAGAAATTAAAAAAGTCCCATAATCTTCACCTAACAGGCAAAGATTATGGGACGATTGAATCGCGTTACCACCCAAATTCTGCCAAGCATTACTGCTTGACACTTAACAGGTACATCTGACGAGATACCCTAACGCGTTAACGGGCGCACCCGAGTAGTGTTTACTAAAAGCTCACACTGCTTACGACTCCAAGACCATTTTCAACTTCGTTGTAATACCAACTTTCACCAAACGTTGGTTCTCTTTAATCACACAGTAAGTTTACTTATCTCTTCAATGTCTCATCTATTTGTAATTAATATACTCTTATTATCATTTTATTGCAATACCATATTTGACTAATTTTCTTGAATAATCCGTTTCACTTACGATTATTATTTTCAGAAAATGTCATGCAAGTTTAAGAAAATAGTGCCGTCTTTTGCAATATTTTTCAAGAATGGTATTATATTATTTATATCTAACAGAAAAAAGGAGTTTACATGCGAATCGATACATCAAAATACCCTGAAGGTGACGAGGCAATTTCATCTGACAGAATTAAACGGCTTAAACTACTCAGTCGATTAGCAACATTGATGTGCATAGCAATGTATATATCCTATATTCCTCAAATCATGAGTAATTTTTCAGGACATCCAGTTGGTTTTTTGCAACCCTTTGTAGCCATGATTAACGCGTCTTTGTGGACCGGTTATGGTTGGAACAAAACCTATAAAGACTGGCCAGTAATTATTGCTAATGTCCCTGGTATCTTTTTTGGCTTAATAACTGTCATCACAATTTATATTCATTAAAAAACGCTATCTTTTTCAAAAAAATGAAAAAGTAGCGTTTTTAATATTATGAAACCTCAAAAAATGAATTACCCAGAAATAGTGTCACGAGACATTAACAACATTTTTATCACTTTAGCGGTATGTCGTGCCCACTTTTTTCTCAAATCACATCAATTGTTTATAAAGCCCTACTTCTAAACATACGTCAATATTTGTCCAATTCTGTCACGACCAATACAATCAGACCAGTTGCCAAGACAATAACCCAATGATTAAACGAAAGGCCTGCCGTTGAGAAAACACCTTGCATAAAAGGTACATAAGTGAAAATAATTTGTAAGATAATCATCGCAGCAATCGCGCCAAATGCCATAGGATTTGTCCAAAATGATCGGCTAAGCGCTGGCGCAGCAGTTCGAATATTGAACAGATAAAAAATCTTTCCAAAAATAATAACGTTGACCGCCATTGTGCTTGCCACGGCAAAACCAGTCATACTATCCAAGTATTCAAATACTGCGAGCGCAACGGCAGCAATAATAACACTAACATATACCATTTGAAATACATCATATCGACTCATTAATTTATCTGATGTTTTACGTGGCGGACGAGACATTAAACCAGGTTCCGCAGGTTCAAATATAAATGCCAGTTGTAATGTCAGCGCAGAAACCATGTTAATCCATAGAAGTTGTGTCGCTGTTAATGGCATTGGTTGTTGTAACAAAATGCTGAACACAACAATCAATCCCTCAGCAAAACTTGTTGGTAATAGATACAAAATCGTTTTACGAATGTTATCGTACAAACGGCGTCCCTGAGCGATCGCTGTTTTAATGGTTGAAAAATCATCATTAGCCAAAACCATGTCTGCTGAATCTTTGGCAACATCGGTGCCTTTGACACCCATCGCAACACCAATGTCAGCCCGTTTTAATGCGGGTGCATCGTTAACGCCATCACCCGTCATGGCTGTCACTAGTCCATTTGCCTGATAAGCTGCAACAATACGCAATTTATCTTGTGGCGTTGTTCTAGCAAAAACATCATACTTTGTCACGACACTAGCCAACATATCATCAGTCATTGCTTCTACTTCATATCCTGTAATGGTTTGAATATTGTTAGCCAATCCCAGCTGCTGCCCGATTGCTTTTGCTGTGTCAGGGCTGTCACCGGTAATCATTTTAACGTGAATACCCGCTTGGCGCATATCCTTTATAGCATCAATAACCTCTGGACGTGGCGGATCAATAATTGCGGCTAACCCCAAGAACGTGATACCACTGGCTTTTAAGCTTTCGTGCGTCACTTCATTAACATCATCTGCAACATCAGCATAGCCAACAGCAATGACTCTTTTGCCAGATTGCGCAAATTTTGCTGCTAAATCAGACCAATATTTTCTTCGGAATGTCGCACTATTCTCTGCTAAATCAAATAATTTGTCAGGGGATCCTTTAATCGCAATAAAGCGATGCTGCTGTTGATTTTCAGATAAGCGAGCCATATAACGATAATCTGAATCAAAAGGAATACGGTCAATTTCATTTAATTTTGGTTCTTTTTGACCAAAAGCTTTATAGTACGCGGATAAAAAGGCTGCATCAGTTGGTTCACCATTAATTTCCCACGAACCATTTTCTTCCGTAAGGAAAGTATCATTAGCCTGCTGACCCATAGTCAGAAACATTTCTAACTTGGCAATTTTTTTGGCATCAACTGCCCGTCCATTGATTTGAATATCGCCCTCTGGTGCATAGCCTGTTCCAGTGACCGTATAATGTTGTTCATCAATGACAATATCTTGGATAGTCATTTCATTTTTGGTCAGTGTGCCTGTTTTGTCAGAAGCAATAATATCAACGGCACCAAGCGTTTCAGCTGCTGGTAATGTCTTAACAATTGCATGCTTTTTAGTTAACTTTTGCACGCCTGTCGCCAAAATAATTGAGGTTGCCGCCGGCAGACCCTCAGGCATTGAACCAACAATCATTGCAATAATCGCCATTACTAAAGTTGGTAAATCATAAATATTAAGCGCCCAACCCAATACAAACATGACCGCGGCGACCGCAATAATTAGCCATGAAATGCCACGTCCTAGGGCATATAACTCTTTGGTCAATGGTGACTTGTTACCTGAAACATCAGCCACACTCTGAGAAATTTGACCAATTTGTGTATCAACGCCTGTTGCAATAACAATACCAGTTGCACTACCATTAGTGACAGCCGTTGAGGCGTAAGCCATATTACTACGCTCAGCTAAAGGCACAGATGCTGCTAAAATATGTTCATTTTTTAAAACAGAGTCTGCCTCGCCTGTCAATGAAGATTCCTGAATACGTAAATTATCAACATCAATAAGACGTAAATCAGCTGGTACATTGTCGCCAGCTTCCAAATAAACTAAATCGCCCAAGACCAATTCACGGGCAGGAACATCAAAACGTTCACCACTTCTTATAACAGTTGCCTCAACTGACAACATTTTTTTTATTTTATCAAGCGCATTACTGGCGTTAACTTCTTGGAAATAGCCAATCATTGCATTAATAAAGACAACCAAGGTGAAGTGAACCCAATAACTTGGACAAAATAAAAAAATGTCCAGAAAGTTATTGGGTTTTTCTATGTCTAAATATTCA
>NZ_BMBS01000044.1 GCF_014634805.1 Leuconostoc falkenbergense | reverse complement strand
CAATCTTCATTGTCTAAGGGAACAAAGAAAATTGCCATTGGTGCCATGTCGCGATTACTGAGAACCATGCATTATCTAGTCATTAATCATCAACTGTATGATTACAAAGCTGCATCAAAGCATTAGTATTCTACAATTATAAGCCTAACATTTTTTAAAATCGATGTGAACACAGCGGTTTATTTAAGTAGTGCTAATTGTTAACAAAATTTCAAAATAAAAGAAGTCAAAAACCTTGAAACACTTGACTTCTGGTAGAAAAATAACTATATCTTTTGTTAATGCTGTTGTTGTATTCACAAATTTTAAAGTTAATCTTAGGATTTTTCATGAGATTTTCAACGCAAAAAATGAGTAACATTAAAAAACGCTGATGATATTAGTCATCTAGCGCTTTCTGTACACTCTTATTGAAATTTTTATTGTTCAGTCAAATAGCCATCAGTCACGATACAATTCTAACAATCGTTGACGCAAAGCATCATCATAAGCCGTTAAATATAAACCATATTTGCCACGTTTCATCAAAACATTTAAAACGTTGGCAATGAAAGCTTTAAATTCGGCCTTTGTAAACTGTTTATCCTGACGTTTTTTGAATATTTCCTTGTGTGAATATTTCTCTGGCAAAATAGTCATGCTATCTGTTTTTGCATCATAGCCAAACGATGGCCCAATAATCATCCCCACAAAGTTCAAATCAAAGCCCTGCAAGGTATATATTGTCCCAACTTGCTTGATAGAGTATTCACGTTTGGCCCAGTGCGTGCGTTGTGGATCCCATTCATCCCAAGGCAGTGAAAATGTATCCATTTCAACGTTATGACGGCCATCAATCCTTGGAAATCCTGACGTTGCAACAACTCGGCTTAACCCGACTGACTTATTTTTTTGGACAATATTATCGTAGAGTTCCCCAGCTTTATCAAAAACTTTGAATTCGAAGTCACTATCATTTGGAAATGGATATAATGGTTTTTCAGCTGTTAGATCATCCATCCATTTTACTTGTGACTCGCTGGCAATCATGCGGTACTGAAAATTCATATCAAATAACTTATGTGGCCGATTCCCGATTGTTTTGTATAAGAAGTCTTTTGACCAATACATTTTTGATTGAAAAACTTGTGCAAAGTCATAAACAACGACCACAACTTTCGCCAAATCCATTAAATCAGTTAGTTGATTGTTGCCGTTATAATGCATATAAGGTTCAGGCTTGGACAATAATAAATGCGCTTCATCAACAAAAATGACATCATATCGCCAATGATTTTTTTGAGCGTGATTAATCAGCGGCGTTGGTCGCGTAATATCGCGTTCACGCATACCAGGAATACTTTCCGCAATGTCCTTATAAGCCTTGAAGAGTTCAGGGTGGTTAACCACCAAGGCTGTTTTATAACGTTTATCAGTCATGTATTTAGTGACAAGATCCATCAGTACAACAGATTTACCAGTACCAGCTGCCCCCTGAATAATCGCAACAGCATGGTTGTTATTTGCTACGCTAGTGCCAATATAATCATTGATATCACCAATGACACGTTCTTGATCTTGTGATAATTGATCGACAAAAAATTGTTTTTTGAGTTGTTCATTCATTTCAGCCATGGTTTATTTCTCGCTTTCCACACCATCGTTGTTAAATCATTATCCACCACAAGTGAGGTTATTTTGTAGCATAATGTACGGCCGCAGCTCCCAAATTAAATCTAGAAATAACAACTTTTTGAAACTTTAATCGCAACATCACTTGACCCAATGTCATATAATCCATAAAGTTTTCAGTCGTTTCATCTAAGTATTTATAAGCCGAGTATTTACCATTTGCAAAATATTTCCCTAATAAAGGCATAACTTGCCCAAAATATAAGCGCCAAAAAGGCTTAACAATAGGATTATCCGGTTGAGATGTTTCAAGAACCACGAGTTGTCCACCCGGCTTAAGCACTCTATACATTTCACGTAGACCTTGAATTGGATCAGGCAAGTTTCTAAGACCAAAACCAATGGTCACAATATCAAAGTGATTATCTTCAAATGGCAGTGCCATAGCATCGCCTTGTACTAGCGTTATTTTATCCGCATAATCACTCAAATCGACTTTATGTTGCCCAACTGTGAGCATTTCCCGACTAAAATCAAGCCCTGTTATTTTTGCCGTGGGGTCGCTCTTTTCTGCCAAGGCAATTGCCCAATCAGCCGTTCCCGTTGCTAAATCAATAATTTCAGCACCTTTTGGAAAAACCATTTTTTTCATAACTTTTTGTCGCCAATTTTTGTGCGTTCCCAAGCTAATAATATTATTCATCTTGTCATATTCTGGCGCAATGGTATTAAACAGTGATTGTACATCAGTATTTTTAGGTGATAGGGTCATTTTAACTCCTTCAATCGTGTGATTTCAGCTATGAATTTGATTCGTTCCGTCTTACCACTGGCATTCCGATGCCAGTCATTTGCAAAATAAAAACGTTTTGGCACTTTATAATGTGCTAATTTTTCACGCCCGTAAGCTTTTAAATCAGTAGCAGAGAGCTTGCTATCTATTACAATAGCCACTGGTACTTGCCCCCATTGCTCATCAGGAACACCGACTACCACAATGTTGTCAATCTCTGGCAACTTTAGATAAACTGATTCGACTTCATCTGGAAAAATGTTTTCTCCGCCAGAACTGATCATATCCCCTTCACGACCTTGTACGAATAAGAAACCATCATCATCGAGATAGCCAAGATCTTCAGTATTAAACCAGCCATCACGGCATTTTTCTGCCAATTTATTCGGCTGATTAAGATAACCAACTGTCAACGTCGGTGACTTAATCCAAATGTTACCTGTTTTAACTGGTACGCCATAATGATCAGCAATTTTCAAGCTCACCGGAAATAGTGGTTTACCAACTGATCCTAATTTTTCATCAGCGTACTCGGCGTCTAAAGCAATCACTTGAGAGGCGGTTTCAGTCATTCCATAAGACTGAATAATCGGAATGTGGTGGGCCTGTGCTCGCTTTAAAGTTGCGCGATCTGTGGGACCACCACCTAATAGCATCGTACGAAATCCGCTATTATAAGAGACATCTTCTGGCAAGTCCTTTAACAGTTGCTTAAGCATCACAGGCACTACTGACATAGTCGTAATATGATGATTAACCAATAGCTCATTGGCTTGGTGTGCATCAAATTTTGGTAAAAGGACAACGCGCATACCATAAATCAGGCCGCGCATTAAAATTGAAAAACCACTAATATGAAAAATAGGTACCGCTGTTAACCAAGCATCATCAGCCGTTAGCCCCAAATTCAGAGCACTCCCCATAGCTGAAAAAAAGTGATTATTGAAGGTTTGCATGACACCTTTCGGCTTACCTGTGGTGCCAGAAGTATACATAATACTGGTAACAGCATCATCAGGAAAATTTTCAACCAAATCCAGTCGTGCTGATTTTTCAGTGGATAACGCACTAACAGTTAACTGTTTATCCACTTTTAGCTGCTGATGATAGTCTTCATCTGTGATTAAAACCGAAATATCAGCATCAGCCAACTGATAGTTAATTTCGTCAACTGACAAGCGTCGATTAATAAAGACCATCGTTTTGCCAAGTTGTTGGACTGCCATAATCACTAAATAACTTGCAATTGTATTCGTAGCAATTAAGGCTATCCGTTGTTCTGTTTCAATCACCACATTCAATTGTGCAGCAATTTTTTTTGTCTGATCAGCAACTTCTTGAAAGGTCAGTTGCTGTCCTTTTTCCTGCACGGCAACGCGATTGGGCGTGAGTCGTGCACGTTTTATCAACCAGTTTTCCATTTTTCTATCATACCGCAGAATGCATTAAAAAAAAATAGACGTCATCGTCTATTGCATTGTAGTCGTTAGCCCTAAGATATCAATAGCTTTTAAGTAATCTGCCACTGTAATTTGATCACTTGTTCTAAGCAAATGAAAAGTCCCACCCATATTTTGAGCGACAAATCCCGAATCTAGAACGCCATTTCTTTGATAAAACTGATAACGTTGTAAACGCTGTTGCTCATTATCCGCATTAGTACCAACGATTTCAGATTCCAAAACAATGCCACCAGTGTAGCGTTGCTTTAAGCATATAACATTTGGCTTCCAATACCTTTCCCGCGAATAGTTGTATCGACGGCAAAATATAGAATAAATGCTTTATCATTTGCCAATGTCACCAAAAATAGGATGCCAGCAACATGGTCATTGCTTTTAAACGTTAACATTTTAATCTGGTCATTGTCATTCACCTTTTGCTGTAAAGTCTCGAATGGCAACCGCTCATGTGCCGGAAAGGCATTTAAATAAATTTTTTGCCAATTTGTTTCATCATTAATATTGAAGTTTGTTAATGTCATATCGTTATCCTTTTGATAAAATTCAAGCATTACTTACATTTTATCATAGTTACAATAACCAGCTGTTTAAGCGAACGTTTGTTCCGTGTTCATGTTATAATGAATGTACTGGGCGAATAATCTAATTTTTCGTTCGCCAAATAAAAAAATAGAGGTACTCATATGACTTCTCAAAATGATACATACACACTGGCAAATGGTACTAAAATTCCCGTTATTGGCTTTGGTACATGGCAAAGTGCTGACGGAGATGTTGCTTATCAAGCCGTTCGTTGGGCATTAGAAGCTGGTTATCGCCATATTGATACGGCAGCTGCTTATGGCAATGAAGAATCAGTTGGTCGCGCTATCAAAGATTCTGGCATTAATCGTGAAGACCTATTTGTCACAACTAAGCTTTGGAATGATGCACATTCATTTGAAGCCGCTCAAAAGGCTTTAGATCTTTCCTTGCAAAAGTTAGGGCTAGACTACGTTGATCTCTACCTGATTCACTGGCCAAACCCCGCAGCAATAAAAGCACAGGGTCAAAATGCTTGGGAAACGGCCAACGCTGAGACATGGCGTGCCTTTGAAGCTGCTTATGAAGCTGGGAAAGCCAAAGCAATCGGTGTTTCTAATTTTCAAATTCATCATCTCGAAAGTTTGGCAAAAACACAAAAAATTGCACCAATGGTTAATCAAAACTTTTTGAACCCTTCTGACACACAGGACGAACTTGTTGCTTATGACAAAGCACATGACATTGTCAGTGAAGCCTATTCGCCACTGGGCACTGGACGTTTAGTAGATTTACCACAGGTTACGACAATTGCAGAAAAGTATCACAAATCCGTCCCACAAGTGCTCATTCGTTGGTCTTTGGAAAAGGGCTTTCTGCCACTGCCAAAATCAACGCATGAAGACTATATTAAGGCTAATTTAGACGTTTTTGACTTTGCCTTAACCAATGATGAAGTGTCCGAACTTGATTCACTTACTGGAATCGGTGGCACGCATACCAATGCCGATACGGCTGACTTTTAAAGTTAACTATCAACACCCTTTTTAATCATAATTTGATTGTCCGCTGTCTGGTCAGCGGATTTTTTTGTCATTAAATTTGAGATTTGGAATGCTTGACTACTTTAATGTGTAAGATAATCATTAATCACTCTTTTTTTTATGCACGATGTGACTGACAACATAAAATGACACCAAAGCAATTATGATAATAATCGCGTAACTATTTTTACCAAACTGGCTCCTAAAAACCGTGCCTTGCACATTTGGTATTCTAATAATCAATGACAGTATGCCAAATACCAAGGCTGCGAACAACATTGGAAAGTTAAATCTGCGATTATTTGAATGTAACCACCAAACGATGAAGCCCGCCATAATCAACACAGATACCATAACACCAGCAAAACCATTTAGCGAAAAGGTCAAAGGTGTTTTAACAAATAACAGAATCAAATACACAGGTGCCAATAAGGCGCTCGCTAAAACAAAATAAGTCACATATCTGACCACTTTGTTCGACATAAAACGGTTAATCACATAGATTGACCGCGCTATTTGCTTCAAAATTAACATGCTTGCTAGGCAAGTATAGATGCCTGCCAAAATCATATTACCCAAATCAATCTTCGCGTTAGGATTTGCCAGCACTGGCAATAAAGTCATAATTGCAAAGCTAAACAGCCCCGTCATGGCTATCTTAACTGTATCAGTAATACTATTAGGAATAGATTTTAAAATATCATCCGCTACCATTTTCGGTGACTTACCAAAATACTTGTTCGCATCAATATTTTCTCGTTGTGCATCAAGAATATCTTCTAAGATTTCAAGTAATATATTTTCAACAATAGTTTCTTTTTTTGTAATACTGCCAAGTCTCATGTATATCAAAAAATCACTATAAAACACCTCATTTTTTAGATTGAGTTCTTTTCGCAAACTATTGTTCTTTTCAATCAATTTTTGACTACTATTCATTTTCTTCCCCCAAAATGCTATTCATACTGTGACTAATCCCCAGCCATTCGCGACTAAAAACTTGTTTTTCTGCTTTGCCGGCTTCGGTTATGTAATAATATTTTCTCGTTCTCAAACCATCAGAAGCTTGAATTTGGTATTTAATCAATCCTTTTGTTGTCATATTGGTGAGCAAGGGATAAATCGTACCTTTCGGAACATCCCCCAAACCATATTCCGACATTTTTTTCATGATGCCATAACCATAATTTGGTTCTTTATCAAGTAGAATGAGCAAAAAGCCTTGTAAAATACCTTTTCTAAGTTGACTGGCTATATTTTCTGACAAGTCATTAATTCTCCATTCTATTTATGGTTTGTTAAGCATACCATATAATAATTGACAATTCAAATAATAAAATAACAACTATGTCGCTTTTATACTTGATATTATGAATTTTCAATGATAAAATTAAAATAATTTATGAAACATGAGGGACTTACTGTTGAACAAATAAACTAATGAACGAAAATGACACAGACACTTGCCATGCGTGTGAGCAAGTACGTTGATTTTCGAGATTTGGTTTAACCGTTCATAGGGTGGGTCTTTTTAGTTACCCTCAAATTTACCATCTCGACGATCAATGACTATATTTTTGATGAGGTAATTTTATGGTCGATATTGAGATAAAACATTTGTATTTTGGATTTGATCAACAGGGTACGCAACTTTTTTCAGATATCAATTTAAGTTTATCTGCCCAGTGGAAGTTGGCTTTGATTGGTCGTAATGGCCGTGGTAAAACAACACTGTTACGACTACTGATGGGCGATTATCATTATACTGGCGACATTAGTCAAAACATCAAATTTGCGTATTTTCCCCAGACAATTCAAGATCCACAGCAGTTAACTTATAATATTTTGCAGACGCTATCAAACTTCGATTTTTGGAAAATATCACGTGAACTCTCCTTGTTAGGATTAACAGATGATATTCTCTGACGCAAATTTTCGAGCTTATCTGGTGGTGAACAAACCAAAGTTTTACTATCACTTTTATTTGTCGACGATATCAGTTTTCCATTAATTGACGAACCGACTAATCATTTAGACCAAGCATCACGCCAGCAAGTTGCCAATTATTTAAGAGAAAAGAAACAAGGTTTCATTGTAGTCAACCATGACCGCAACTTCATTGACGAAATTGTTGACCATGCGTTATCCATTGAAAAACATAAAGTTTTGTTGCAAAAGGGTAACTTTCAAGTATACGAGGACCAAAAAAAGCAAACAGACGCATACGAAAAAGAGCAAAATACTCAGTTAAAAAAAGAAATTAAACATATCAAACAAGCATCAAAAAATGTTGCTACATGGGCCCTTGAACGTGAAAATGAAACAAATGATTCTGCTTCACGTCGACTTGCCAAAAAGCAGGCAAAACGTTCCAAAGCGATAGCCAAACGATCTGAAAGTAAAGTCGAAGCAAAAGCGGCGCTTTTAAAAAATATTGAATCAGTATCACCACTAACGTTAAATTTCACCCCAACAACCCACCAACAGTTGCTCAAAGTAGAAAATCTACAATTAAACTATGACAAACCACTATTTGAACCAATTTCGTTTGATCTTAATCTCGGTGAACGGTTAGCAATTGAAGGTAACAATGGTTCAGGCAAATCCTCTCTTGTACGCTATTTGCAAAATAATTTTGCTGGTACCGCAACCGGGAAAATGTATCGCCCCCAAAACCTAGCCATCAGCTATGTCAGACAACATTATGACGATAATCATGGCACACTAGCTGAATTTGCCTTGGCGAATCATTTATCCTATGAAGATTTACTCAATAACCTTTTCAAACTTGGCCTTGAACGTCACGTTTTTCAAAATAGAATCGAGCAAATGAGTATGGGCCAACAAAAACGCGTGGCATTGGCTAAGTCACTTATGACACCAGCTGAATTGTATATTTGGGATGAACCATTAAATTATCTTGATGTTTTCAATCAAGAGCAAATTACTAACATTATCAATCAAATACAGCCAACGATGATAATTATCGAACATGATGCTAATTTTTTGGCAACAACGTCAACCAAAACCGTTCATTTAACGACACCATCATCAAAAAAACCTGATAGTTTAGACAAATAATATTGTCTAAACTATCAGGTTTTTAAATAATTGATATAGGTTTCACGTGAAACATTACACGCTACGCTTTTTGAAAATTAGATATGCAATGCCATACATCAGAATAATATAAATGAAGTACACAATAATCAAATCATTTTGTGATATATTCATCGCCTGCTTCAGAAGACTTGGTGACAACATGCCTAAGTTAGACATGCCTAAATAAATATTAAATGGGTTCCACTTTAAAAATGGTGCTAAACCAATTAATTTCAATGAAATAGCGCTCAATAATGGTGTCGCCACAATCATCACAACACCCAATCCAATTGCTGCCCCAGAACTTTTAACTAAATTCGTAATCATCAAAACTAGTGCTGCCACGAATACCATTTGAATAGCAGTATCAAGCATGCTGATTCCCATAGTTTGCCAACTATTCCCTGTATACCCAAGGGACTGACTGAAATCATACTTTGGTATAAACAAAGCAACCGCTAGAACAGTACCAATAAATGCCGTGACAAACAGACCAATATAAACACTGAGATTTAGCAACAATTTACTAACAAACACGCTACCACGACTAAAACGACGTGATAACAATGGGCGAATGGTTCCAAAACCAAATTCTTGCGATACCGACAAAGCAGTTATAATGATGCCGGCCATTTGTACATACAGCAATGCTTGTCCCAAATTAATCACGGCTGATGGGGTTCTTTGTGATTTAAAAATACCAATAATAGCTATCGGAAAAATCAAACTCAAAATTAACCAAACATATAATTTGTTTTGCTTAAAAGCTTTATAATACTCTTGTTTCATCAATGTTAACACGACTTATTCCCCCTTATCGTCTGCTGCCAGCATATCCAACAACGACTTTTCTAAATTACCTGTGACTGTATTAAGTGCAATAATTTCAAGATTAGCTTGGTTAATCACTGTGATAACTTCTTGCAAACTTTCCGCCCCAGTAATTTGCAAGTGCCCATCATCAATATTTGCCTGCCAATGATGTTCTTGAACAACCATCAACGCTGCCTCATTGTCATTAGTATCAACTGTCCAACGCACTTTATCATGACTAAAGAAATTAGACATTGTATCTTTTTCAATAATTTTGCCATGATTAATAATCACAACATCGTCAACCAATTTTTGCAGTTCATCTAACAAATGACTTGATATCAAAAATGCTGTTCCTTCGTCTGCCAAAGCGCGAATTAATTCACGCAAATCATGAACTGATTGTGGATCTAATCCGTTCATTGGCTCATCTAAAATGACCAGCTTTGGGTTTCTAATCAATGCAATCGCAATACCAAGACGTTGTTTCATCCCCAATGAAAAATTTTTGGCCTTACGTTTTCCAAAGTTATCGCCATCAATTTGTGTTTTATGCATGAGCATTTTAAAATCTGCAGGTGATTTTGTATCCATTGCATACAACTTCAAATGTTCTAAGGCGGTCAAATTGGGATAGATTGACGGATACTCAATCAAATTACCAATTTTATCCAGTGCTTGATGATTACTAAACGTTACAGGTTTGCCATCAAACGAGATTGTACCTGATGAATAACTCATTAATCCAGTGATAGCACGCATTGTCGTTGACTTTCCGGCACCATTGGGCCCAATTAATCCAACGATATGTCCGGCCTCAACCTCAAAACTAACTCGATCCATTGCAGCGCGTGCCCCATATTTTTTACTAACGTTTTTTACTTCTAATAATGCCATTATTTCCCCTCTATATTATGAAACTAGTTTGAATGTATTATCTTTCCCAAGATAATTTAGGTTTAAAAACAAAAACAAATGTGGTGATGCTTAAAATTACTGGCAACAACAGTTTATCTAGCAACCCACCAGCGGCATTAAGCTGTAATATTAACATTGATACAAAAAAAAATATCACAACCGGCCATTTAAGATAACTTAATCGTACCGGTTCATCTTCAGTATCAACACCAACATGCTCAACCAAGTAATAACTAATCGCCAATGCCACTAATGAAATACCGATAATAGCCAGCACTGATGTCATCAAATCATTAATAAAATACTGTTTTGACAGCATTTGATCCGCAGACGTGTGGGTAATAGTCTCAAACACAATAATGAGATACATACTCCCTGCAACTTTTTGCCAGATAGGACCTATGACTAAACTGACACCAAGAACTAGGCTAGCAAACAGTAAACTAAAAGTCCCATTGATAATGTTACTCCGTACCGCATGTGCCCAATCACTAGGCTGTATGGTAATTGTTAAAAACAAATCAATGAAGACTGCAAATGCAATCGGTGCGATTATCAGCCAAAACATTTTACTCAACAATAATTGTCTACGCGACATACTTTGTGTTACTAACCACGCATCAAGATGACGTGTTTTATCGTTATAAAAGGAAAGTAATGCCGCAAGTTGCAAAATAATCATCAATTGACTGCTAAGCTCACTTGCATCATCCCCACCAGCAGCTGTGCCAGAATCAATAAAGTTTGTACCAATAATAATAGCCGACGCTGCGATACCCAAAAAAGCAATTAATATCAACTGAGGTGCTTTCATTTTGCCATAAATTTTTATCGCGCGTAACATTATTCGCCCTCCAATTCTTTTTGCCAAGCATAGGCTTCACTTGCAAAACTAGCACGGAAAATGTCTTCACTACCAATAGGTAATTCTTCAATAAACTTAAAATCTGAGCCTGCTAGTTTAATCCCAATGCTCTCATCAAAGTCACTGAAGACGACGGTTACGATATGCCCAACATGGGCAATAATTGTGCCATTTTCACGCAAAAAAGCTAACATTTCGTCGTTATCGTAAGCCACTTGATACTTTTTGATATTGTTATTATTTTCAATAGCAAATGTCATATTAATGCTACCGTCTTTTAACAGCAAAATGCGATCAACTAATGTGTCGAGCTCTACTGAATTATGTGAGGCAATCAAAACCGTCGTGTTATTTTTGTTCACACGATCAATAATTAATTGCTTAACTTGATCCCTTATTAAAACATCCAATCCATCCAGAGGCTCATCTAACAAAACATAGCGAGCGCGACTAGCGAAACCTACAATTATCGTAAACAGTGCACGCATGCCTTTAGAATAAGTTTGCACGCGTTTTTTACTATTCAGATTAAATTGCTGAATGCGATCGTCGTACCAATCAGAATCAAAATCTTTGTAAGATAGCGACAAAATAGATTTAATTTTGTTTGGTGTATAATATGCTAACCAATTTTCAGGCATATCAACATAGAATAACTGATCATGCGTACTAGTTGTCCGAACATAATCTTGATCATCAAGCCCTATCCGTCCAAAATCAGCTTTCATTTCACCGACAATGGTTCGAAAGAGTGTCGTCTTTCCTGCACCATTACGACCAACAAGACCAACAATTTCGCCTTCATTTAATTCAAAGCTAACATTTTTTAGGACTTGCTGATGTTGTATTTTTTTTGAAATATTTTCCAAAATCAATGTCATTGTTTCTCTCCGTACAATTCATCAATCCAGCTGTGAAGCTGATTCGGGCTAATTGAAACACGTTTGGCTTCAATTGTTACTTCTATTAGCTTGTTTTTGAGCTGCTCAACAAGTTCATCATCCGCATTTTCCCCATTTCTGCGAATAAAAGTCCCTTTTCCAGTTACAGTCTCGATAACGTTTTGCGCTTCAAGTGCTTTGTATGCCTTGGCTACCGTGTTTGGATTTAATCCCTCAATTAATGCCATTTCACGGACCGATGGTAATTTTTCACCAATGACTAACACGCCGGCAGCAACTTGCGCTTTAATTCGCCACATTAGCTGCTCGTATAGTGGTTGGTTTCTTTGTATTTGCGCCATTTGTGAGCTCCCGATTAAGATTTGGTGTTTTAAGTAATCACACCACTATCATATTTGACTGAGTTTCATTCCCCACATCCCCAAATGTACTACGTGTACTATGTTACATGGTACACCGTAATCTGTCAATCCTCTTTTATCATCATAATGCCTTGTATTTTTAAGTTTACAGTTGTAGACTATATGTATGAACACAACAATATCAACAAGTGAATGGCAAATAATGCGTGTCATTTGGACTCTAGGAGAGGCAACTAGCAACCAAATCATTCGTATTCTGTGCGCGGAAACAGATTGGCAACCGTCCACTGTTAAAACTTTGATTACACGTCTAATCAAAAAGGGCATTATTAGCCACAATGGCGCTGCCAGAGACCGTATATATACTGCAACCATTACGGAAAAAGTAGCAATGGTTGACCCTTATCTACGACATTGCACGACATGTGTGCCATGTGTGTTGGTGATGCGTTAGTCAACGCCTTAGCGGAGACTCCGCTATCTCAAACAGACATTAGCCACTTACAAGCTTTATTGGTACAAAAATCAAAAACAGCTCCGGCAACAATAGCTTGTAACTGTATTCCAAAAGATTGGGAGGCCTGCCAATATGACAGAGAAAAAAAATAATCACACCATGTCACAAATGACACATGAACACCACATGGATCATGACCACAATATGTCAATGATGACCAATTCTGAGATGGATATGTCAGCCATGCCAATGCATCACCACGGTGCTGATATGGGCATGGCGGGCATGGACATGAATGATATGAAAAGACGCTTTTGGATATCATTCATCTTAATGATTCCGATTCTCTTTATCTCGCCATTTATGGGTGTCAATCTACCTTTTACCATCATTTTCCCAGGCAACAGTTGGGTCTCTGCCTTATTGGCCGCCATGTTGTACGTTATTGGCTCACAGCCGTTCTGGGTAGGTGCGCGTCACGAGTTGCATGCCAAAAAACCAGCAATGATGAGTCTTATCACAATGGGATTAAATGTCACATTTTGGTATTCTATCTATGCCTTAATTGCCACACAAGTCTTCCATCATCACGTAATGGATTTCTTTTGGGAATTTGCAACGCTTACCGTAATCATGCTGCTTGGTCATCGAATTGAGATGTCAGCAACAATGAGAGCCGGTGATGCCACCGCCAAACTTCGTGAACTTTTACCCCAAGTTGCCCACGTTAAACACGGTGATCATATAATGGATATGCCAATTACCACACTCAAAACAGATATGGTGGTACGCGTTTTGGCAGGTGAATCTTTTCCAGCCGACGGTATCGTGACAAATGGTAACAGTCAAGTAGATGAATCTCTGATGACCGGTGAAAGTCAACTGATTGATAAATCAGCCGATGCTATTGTCTATGGTGGTACTATAAATGGTAACGGCACATTAGACGTTAAACTCACCACAGTAG
This sequence comes from Leuconostoc falkenbergense, assembly GCF_014634805.1. Lineage (GTDB taxonomy): Bacteria > Bacillota > Bacilli > Lactobacillales > Lactobacillaceae > Leuconostoc > Leuconostoc falkenbergense. The sequence goes on along the minus strand of NZ_BMBS01000044.1, from coordinate 1,332 downwards.
GTGCACAATCATTTATTGGTCAATTACAACAAACTTTACTCACATCACAAGATAAAAAATCACAAGTCGAAACACTAGCTGACCGTGTCGCCTCTTGGCTATTCTGGATAGCACTCGTTTTCGCAATTGGTGCATTGATCATTTGGACGCCATTACGAGGATTTAGTTTTGCGACAAATATTGCTGTGACTGTCCTCGTAATTGCTTGCCCACACGCGCTTGGACTCGCAGTACCCTTGGTAATTAGCCGTACGAAAGCGATTGCTGCTGCGCAAGGCATCCTGATCAAAAATCGCAAAGCATTGTCGGCAGCTAATCAACTCCAATATGCCTTGATGGACAAAACCGGTACATTAACAACCGGACAGTTCACTGTGCAACAGTTCGTAACCTATCAAGAAGAGAAATCTCACGTTTTAGCAATTATGAGTGCACTCGATCAACAATCAACACATCCGCTGGCACAATCAATTATTAATTATGCGCAATCTCAAGGCGCACCATCACTGTCAGCACAACATGTTGAGAATATAGCCGGTTATGGTGTTTCAGGTATGGTCGAAGACCATCACTACCTATTGGTGTCCGCACGATACTTAACTGAACATCATATTGCCTTTGAACCGCTAAACGCAGACGGTTCTGTTTCATATTTGCTTAACCATGATAAGGTGATAGCAGCCATTGCACAAGGTGACAGCGTTAAAGAATCAGCGCGTCAGTTTATTGACGATTTGCATGCGCAACACATTATTCCGGTTCTTGTAACGGGTGATAATGAAAAATCGGCAAAACGTGTTGCCCATGAATTAGGTATCGAAGCCATTCATGCTGGCGTGTCTCCCCAAGAAAAGATTGCCTTAGTGGCTGAATACCAAAAGCGTGGCGCTGTCATGATGATTGGGGATGGTATTAATGATGCACCAGCACTAGCGCACGCTGACTTAAGTGTCGCCATTGGCGCTGGTACCCAAGTTGCCCAAGCCTCAGCCGATACAGTTCTCATAACTAATCATTTGCCAAAAATCATCGAATTCATTCGTTTAGCAAAACATGGCAATACAAAACAAGTTCAAAACTTGTGGTGGGGCGCAGGATATAATATTATTACCATTCCGTTAGCTGCGGGTGCTTTATCTTTCATTGGCCTCATGCTCAATCCCATGATTGGTGCCATTGTTATGTCTTTTTCAACCATTGTCGTAGCCTTAAATGCGTTGACACTTAAAGGGTAAATAATTAAATATTTAATCAAGGCAGATTGCAAGAAATAACTTGAACGAATTTAGTGACGTAGATTAAGCAAGAAGATCTCGATTGGTGTGTGCCAGT